>CAYNZG010000167.1:0-4095 GCA_964401525.1 uncultured Ruminiclostridium sp. | reverse complement strand
GGGTGAACCCCTTCTGGACCAGGGCGGAGAAGCCGCCGATGAAGTTGATGCCCACGTTCTTGGCGGCCCGGTCCAGGGCCTGAGCGAAGGGGACATAATCGGTACAGTCGCTGGCGGCGGCCACCAGAGAGATGGGAGTTACGGACACCCGCTTGTTGACGATGGGGATGCCGAACTCCTTCTCGATGGCCTCGCCGGTGGAGACCAGCTTTTCGGCCCGGCGGCTGATCTTGTCATAGATCTTCTGGCAGGCGGCAGTCTGGCTGGGGTCGGCGCAGTCCAGCAGGGAGATGCCCATGGTGATGGTGCGGATATCCAGGTTCTGCCGGTCGAACATGTCGATGGTCTGTAAGACCTCGGAGGAATTGATCATGGCTGGCCCTCCTCCCTTAGATGCGGTGCATAGCGTCGAAGGTGTCCTCCCGCTGGGCGTGGATGGACAGGCCCATTTCCTTGCCCAGGGCGGACAGGCGGTCAGCCAGTTCGCCGAAGGGGAGCTTGCTGTGGCCGGTCTCCACCAGCAGGGTCATGGTGAACATATCGGTGAGCAGGATGGTCTGGGTGATGTCCAGGATGTCCACGTTCTGCTGGGCCAGCTCCTGGGACACGGCGGCGATGATGCCGACGCGGTTGTTGCCGATGACAGTGATGACTGCGCGCATGATAGTGATACCTCTCTTTTTCTGTGTGTGGATGTAGCGGGTCATTCCTGCAGCTGATCCAGGGTGAGCTGGAAGGCGGGCAGGAAGTGTTCCATGAAGTAGGGCAGCTCCGGCAGGTCGTAGGACCGGAGGGCGGCTAAGGTCTGGTCTGCGGCGGACTGGAACTCCAGGTTCCCGGCCTTCAGCTCCTCCAGGCACTTGAGATAGGCCGAGAGCTTGTCTGCCGCTTTCACTAAGGCCCGGACCTCCGGGTCGCTCTCGGTGAGGAGGGGGCCGAAGGCGGGGCGCAGGGCCGGAGGCAGGGTGGACAACAGCCGCTGGGCGGCATCGTCCTCGATGGCCTGGTAGGCCGAGCGGATCTCCGGGTTGGCGTATTTCACCGGGGTAGGCAGATCGCCGGTGAAGATCTCCGGCGCGTCGTGATAGAGGGCCGCAGCGGCTACCTGACCGGGATCGATGGTGCCGCCGAAGACTTCCCGGCGGATGACGGCCAGGGCGTGGGCCAGCACGGCCACCATGTGGGAGTGCTCCTGGACGTTCTCCGGCACGGCGCTGCGCATGAGGCCCCAGCGGCCGATGTATTTCAGCCGGGCGATGTACGCAAAAAAGGCGTGAGACATGGGAAATCTCTCCGAATTTTGTGGATTTTGCATGGATTTTACGCCGGGGATGTGGTAAATTAGAGAAAGGGCTTCGCGCCCTCCGTTTGTCAAAAAGCGTTCCTATGGGACGGATGCCTTTCTTGGCCTTCCCCCGTACCGATTTTTGACAGCCTTCAGGGCCAGCGGCCCTGTGTCCATCCCCGTCGTACAAAGTTGCAAAATATTATACCAGACTACGGCGGAAAAGAAAAGAACTTTTGAGGAGTATCCTATGGTTTTTGCCTTCCAAACCCTTGGCTGCAAGGTGAACCAATACGAGACCCAGGCCATGGAGGAGATCCTCCTGTCCCGGGGTCACACCCTGGCCCCCTTTGAAGGGGAGGCCGATGTGTACATCATCAACAGCTGCACCGTCACAGCGGTCAGCGACAAGAAATCCCGCCAGACCGTCCGTCAGGCCCGGAAGCGGGCCCCAGAGGCCATCGTGGCCTTGTGCGGCTGCTATCCCCAGGTCTCCCCGGAGGAGGCCGCCCGCCTGGATGCCGACCTCATCGGCGGCAGCGGCGACCGGGTGGCCTTCCTGGACTTGTTGGAGAAGCTGGCCGCCGACCGGAACAAGACCGTGGCGGTGGACGATGCCCTCCGGCGCAGAGCCTTCGAGCACCTGCCCGCCGGGGGACTGGAGGGACGCACCCGGGCCATGCTGAAGGTCGAAGACGGCTGCGTGAACTTCTGCACCTATTGCATCATCCCCTATGCCAGAGGCCCGGTGCGCTCCCTGCCCCTGGACCAGGCGGCGGAGGAGGCCCGTCGGCTGGCGGAGCAGGGCTATCGGGAGCTGGTCCTCACCGGCATTGAGATCTCGTCCTACGGGCGGGACCTGCCGGGCCGCCCGGACCTCACCGACCTGGTGGAGGCTATCTGCCGGGCGGTGCCCACCATGCGGGTGCGGTTGGGCTCTCTGGAGCCTCGCACGGTGACGGAGGACTTCTGCCGCCGCATGGCCGCCCTGCCCAATCTATGTCCCCACTTCCACCTGTCCATGCAGAGCGGCTGTGACGCCACACTGGCCCGGATGAAGCGGAAGTACGACACCGCCCGGTATGCCCAGTCGGTGGACCTGCTGCGGGCCCATCTGGACCGCCCGGCCATCACCACGGACCTCATCGTGGGCTTCCCCGGAGAGACCGAGGAGGAGTTCACCCAGACCCTGGCCTTTGTGGAGCGGTGCGCCTTTTCCCAGATGCACATCTTCCCCTACTCCCGGCGGCAGGGGACCCCGGCGGCCTCCATGCCCGGGCAGCTCACCACGGCGGAGAAGTCCCAGCGGGCCCACCGGGCGGCGGAGACCGCCAACGCCATCCGCCGCAGCTGGCTCACCGGCTGGCTGGGCCAGACGGTGGAGGTCCTCTTCGAGGAGGAGAAGGACGGCTTCTGGCGGGGCTACACCCCCCAGTATATGGAAGTCCGGGCCAAGAGCACCCAGCCCCTGCACAACTGCCTGCGGCAGGTGACCGTCACCGCCGTGGGGGAGGACCAGGTCTTCGGGACCATCAAGGAGGAGACGACATGAGCAGAGCCGACCGGCTTTTTATCGAAAACTGTAAGCAGATCCTGACCCACGGCGTGTGGGACACGGATCAGAACGTCCGCCCCAAGTGGGAGGACGGTGCCCCGGCCCACACGGTGAAGACCTTCGGCCTGGTGAACCGCTATGACCTGCGGGAGGAGTTCCCCATCCAGACCATCCGCCGGATGTATCTCAAGAGCGCGGTGGACGAGCTGCTGTGGATCTGGCAGAAGAAGTCCAATAACATCCACGACCTGAAGTCTAACATCTGGGACTCCTGGGCCGACGAGCGCGGCTCCATCGGCAAGGCCTACGGCTATCAGCTCGGGGTAAAGCACCGCTATCCCGAGGGAGACATGGACCAGGTGGACCGGGTGCTCTATGACCTGAAGCACAACCCGGCCTCCCGGCGGATCCTGACGAACCTCTATAACCACCACGACCTGAGCGAGATGGGCCTGTATCCCTGTGCCTGGTCCATGACCTTCAACGTCAGCGGCAAGACCCTCAACGCCATCCTGAACCAGCGGTCCCAGGATATGCTCACGGCCAACGGCTGGAACGTGATGCAGTACGCCGTCCTGGTCCATATGCTGGCCCAGGTCTCCGGACTGGAGGCGGGGGAGATGATCCATGTGATCGCCGATGCCCACATCTATGACCGCCATGTGCCCATCGTGGAGGAGATCATTAACCGGGAGCCGATGGAGGCCCCCAAGCTGATCCTGGACCCGTCGGTGACGGATTTCTATTCCTTCACCACCGACAGCCTGAAGCTGGAGGGCTACCGCTGCCACGAGCTGGATGTGAAGATCCCCGTGGCTATTTGAGGAGGGCGCACCATGTATGTGATCGTTGCCGTAGATGAGCAGTGGGCCATCGGGAAGGAAGGGGATCAGCTCTGCTACATTCCCGCGGACTTGAAGCGGTTCCAGAAGCTCACCACCGGCCATCCGGTGCTGCTGGGGCGGAAGACCCTGGCTACCTTTCCCGGCGGCCGTCCCCTGAAAAACCGCCGCAACCTGATCCTGTCCACCCAGGCGGACTTTGCCCCTCAGGGGGGCGAGGTTTTCCACAGCCTGGGGGAAGCTCTGGCCGCCGCCCCGGCAGACACCTTCGTCATCGGCGGGGAGTCGGTCTACCGGGCGACCCTGGAGCAGTGCGACACCGCCTATGTGACCAAGATCCACCGGACCTTCCCGGCGGATCGCTATTTCCCCGACCTGGACCAGGACCCCGCCTGGCAGGTGGTGGAGGAGGA
>CAYNZG010000166.1:0-4132 GCA_964401525.1 uncultured Ruminiclostridium sp. | reverse complement strand
GTCTCCAGCTGGGTCTCGCCGGGGCCGCGGGTGCCGATGGGGGATTTGCCGCCGGAGGCCGTCTGACGGACCAGGTGGCCCCACATGCCGGTCAGCCGGGGCAGCAGGTATTTATATTGTGCCAGCTCCACCTGGAGGCGGCCCTCCCGGGTGTGAGCCCGCTGGGCAAAGATGTCCAGGATGAGGCCGGCCCGGTCGATGACTTGCACGCCGATCTCCTCGGTGAGCACCCGCTGCTGCGAGGGGGACAGCTCATTGTCGAAGACCACCAGGTCGGCCCCTTGGGCCTGGACCAGGTCCCGGGTCTCGGCCACCTTGCCCTCGCCGATGAAGGTGCGGGCCTCGGGGGTGTCCCGGTTCTGCAGGATCATGCCCACGCTCTCGCCCCCGGCGGTCTCTACCAGGGCAGCCAGCTCCTCCAGGGAGGTCTCGCTGGCGTTGTCCTCCCGGGGCAGGCTGTTGGCGCACAGGCCCACCAGGACCGCCCGGTTCCGGGTCTCTTTGGTAAACTGTTCGGTCATAATGCTCTCCCATTCTTCCGTGCTGCACGGTCGTGCTCAGTCGGTGTTCACCAAGACCTTGGTGATCTCCCCGATATACATCCGGTGATAGTCGTGTGCTGCGTAGTGCACCAGGGCCTCCGGGCCCATGTTGGCTGGGTCCAGGTCCTGCCAGTACAGCTTTTTGCAGACCAGGACCAGCTCGGCCTCCCGGGGATAGGGTGCCCCGTCGGCGGTCTCCACATGGAAGCCGCAGCGGGCAAATTTATCTTCCTCGCGGCCGCTGACCCGGCCGCAGTAGGCCAAGTCCTTCCGCCGCGCCTCCCCGAAGAAGGAGAGGGTAAAGTCCGGATGGGACTCTAAAAATTCATAGGTATATCGCTGGGGCCGCACATAGATGGTGGCCACGTTCTTGTTCCACAGGACCCCCAGGCCGCCCCAGCTGGCGGTCATGGTGTTGCAGTGGTCGCCGGTCCCGGCGGTGATGAGGGTCCACCGGTCCCCCAGCAGAGAAAAGACATTTTCGGTCAGTTGTTTGGGCTGTAATTCCTGAAGCATGGGGATCTCCTCCTTATTCACGGTCTTGCTATCCTATGCAGATCAGGGGGCGACCTGCCACTTTAGGGAAGACCCACGGCCCTTTTGCAAGGACACGGAGCCTTCCCTATGGTTCCCCTTGTACACGGAAAAACCCGTGCCGAGAGCGGCACGGGTCCGAAGCCAGAAATAATCAGTTTTCCAAACCGAACTTCTTGTTGAAGCGGCTGACGCGACCGCCAGTATCCACCATCTTCTGCTTACCGGTGAAGAAGGGGTGACACTTAGAGCAAACTTCTACGCGGATATCGCCCTTGGTAGATCTTGTCTCGATAACGTTACCGCAAGCACAACGGATCGTAGCCTGCTCGTACTTGGGATGGATGCCTTCCTTCATGAGTGTTCACCTCTTTCTGTGAATCAAAAATATGCGTTCTCGCAACGCATTTCATATAATAGCACCTTTTCTAGGAAATTGCAACTCTTTTTTTCGGAATTATCGGGAATTTTTTTGGTTTTCCCTCTCCTCCGGCGAAAGCGGGACTCCCACATTGGGCCGCAAAAACCATAGGATCCGGCGGACGACCTTTTCCCCGGTGAGGGTCTCCAGGGCATAGGCATAGGCCGCCATCTGCCCCCGGTAGGTCTCCGCTCTCCTGGCCGCGCTGGCTGCGCTGACCCGGTCGGTCTTGAAATCCACCAGGGTGATGCCGTCCTCCCCCCGGAACCAGCAGTCGATGACCCCCTGCAGGAGCAGGGTCTCCCCTTCCTCTGCCGCTGGGTAGAACCGGTCCGCCGGGGCCAGCAGCGAGAAGGGATACTCCCGCTGCAGGCTGTCGCTCCGGCGCATCTCCTGCCCCAGGTCGGTGGCAAAGAACCGGGCCACTGCCGCTGGGCTCACTGCCCGGGCCTGCTGCTCGGTGAGGTAGTCCTGGACCACCAGGCGGGCCAGTTCCTCCTGCACGGCCTGGACCGACCCGGTCCGGTCCAGACGGATGGACTGCATGACCTGGTGGAGGGCCGTGCCCCGCTGGGCGGCGGTCAGGCCCAGGGAGGCCTGGGCGAACCGGGGCCGATGGAAGGGCTTCGCCGCTGTCTCCGTCCGGTCCCGCAGCAGGAAGGCACCCGCCTCGCCGCCGTCCTCCCGCTCCACCTGGGTGGCCGTGACCTTGGCCGGGGTGGCCGCCGCAGCGGCATGGGGATACCGCCACCGGAGCTGGGCTAACAGCTCCTCCCGGCTGCGGGCCTCCGCCGGGGCCTCTGCCGCTGCCCCTGTCCGCCGGACCACCTCCTCCGACACCGCGCCGTCGTGGTACCGGATGACCCAGGCGGGGCCGAAGCGGCCTGGGATCGGCCGGTCCTCCATCTGCGCCGCCCGGCGAAGGGCGGCGGCCTCCGGCCGGGCCAGGGCCGTGAGGATGAGCCACTGCCCCGCGCTGGAGCAGTCGGCCAGCACCCGGGGGTCCGCCGGGCAGGAGACTCCGTCCGCCAGCTTTTTCAGGTCCGAGGACCCATAGGCCAGGGTGTGGGTCATGATGAGCTTTTCCTTGGCCCGGGTCATGGCTACATATAATAAACGCATCTCCTCCGCCAGCAGCTCCTTTTTTAGAGCCAGGGCCACCCCCGTCCGGGCCAGGGTGGAAAACTCCACCATGGTCTCCCGGTCCAGCCCCTTGGGGCCAAGGCCCAGCTTGGGATGGAAAAGGACGGGCTTTTGCAGGTCGCCGTAGTTGAACCGGCGGCCCAGGCCGCAGAGGAACACCACCGGGTATTCCAACCCCTTGGACCGGTGGATGCTGACGATCTTCACCCCGCCGGTCTCCTTGGCGGGGGCCGAGGACGACCGCAGTCCCCCGCTGGCCTGGACCTGGTCCAGGTGCAGCAGGAAGGCAAAGAGGCCCTTGTGTCCGGTGCCCTCAAAGCGGCGGGCCAGCTCATAGAATGCCAGCAGGTTCTCCCGCCGCTTCTCTCCGTCGGGCATGGCCCCGAAGATCTCCATCAGGTCCGTGCGGCGGTACAGCTCCCACAGAAGCTTGTGGCTGCTCTGCTCTCCGGCCTGGAAGCGGAGGCTGTCCAGCTCCTCCAGAAAGGCGCGGCAGTCCTCCATGCCGTTCTCTGCAGCGGCCTGCAGAGCCGTGTAGAGGTCCCCGTCTGCCTGGGTGCGGATGGAGGCAAGGCGGTCGGCAGAGAAGGCGCAGACCGGGGAGCGCAGCACCGCCAGCAGGGGGATATCCTGCCGGGGGTTGTCGATGATCTGTAGCCAGGACAGGGCCACCGAGATCTCCGTGGTGCGGAAGAAGTCGCTCCCCTCCTCGGCAGACCACCCCACCCCTTGCTCCTCCAGCGCCTGGGTGTAGAAGGGCCGCACCGGGCCGGGAGAGCGCAGCAGGATGGCGATGTCGTCCGGCTGCACGGGCCGCGTCCCCCCCGCCCCGTCGGAGACGGGGAAGCCGTCGTTCAGCAGGGCCGCGATCTGCCGGGCCACGAACCGGGCCTCCAGGAAATTCTTGTTCTCCTTGTCCTCGGTGAGGGCCGGATCCTCGGTGAAGTCCAGCACATGGAGCTCCGTCTCATAGCCCTCCCCTGCCGGGAAGGCCCCGCCGGGGTAGAGGGCCTCCTCGTCGGTGTAGTCCATCTCCCCTAACTCCCGGGAGAGGATGTTCCGAAACAGGTCGTTAACCGCCTCCAGCACCTCTGGCCGGGAGCGGAAATTTTTGGACATGGTGATCTTTCTATCCTCCCCGTCCCCGGACTGGGTCCAGGGGCGGAAGGTCCGATACTTCTCCAGGAAGATGGTGGGGTCCGCCAGACGGAAGCGGTAGATGGACTGCTTCACATCCCCCACCATGAAGAGGTTCCGCCCCTCGTCGGAGAGGGCCCGGAAGATGGCGTTCTGGACCTGGTTGGTGTCCTGGTATTCGTCCACCATGATCTCCGCGTAGCGGCTGCCCCACTGCCGGGCCAGCTCCGTGGGCTGCCCCGCCGGGTCCACCAGCAGGGAGACCGCCGCGTGCTCCAGGTCGCCGAAGTCCAGCAGCGCCCGCTTGGTCTTCTCCCGGTGATAGGCCTCGGAAAAGTCCTCCACCAGGGTGATA
>CAYNZG010000165.1:0-4144 GCA_964401525.1 uncultured Ruminiclostridium sp. | reverse complement strand
CCTCCTACCAGACCCTGCTGGAGGTGGACACCGGCGACTTCGCCTCTGAGATCGAGCAGGTCTCCTTCGATGAGGTCCCCATGCTGGACGAGTCCTCCGCCCGCCGCCTGGGCGACCGTAAACTGGGCGAGCTGTCCGACATGGTCAGCCAGTTCGAGGTGGCCTATGACTACACCCAGATCAACTACAAGGGCCGTCCCGTCCGCGTGGCTTCCCTGGAATACGGCGACTTCTTCAAGTGGTTCATCAACACCCGGGAGGGCCTGCCCGCCTATGTGACCGTGGACATGGTCACCCAGGAGGCCCAGGTCATCCGTCTGTCCGACCTGGGTCTGGACGGGATGCGCTACTCCCCCTCGGAGTTCTTCAACCGGGACCTGGCCCGTACCCTCCGCTTCCACTACCCCACCTACATGTTCTCCTCTGCGCACCTGGAGATCGACGAGGACGGCCAGCCCTGGTGGGTCTGCCCCAGAGAGACCCGGACCATCGGCCTCTTCGGCGGCGCAGACATCATCGGTGCCGTCCTGCTGAACGCCTGCACCGGCGAGAGCGTCTATTATGACATCGGCGACATCCCCACTTGGGTGGACCGGGTGTACTCCGCCGAGCTCATCAGCCAGCAGTATGACTACCACGGCTACTATGTCAACGGCTTCATCAACTCCCTCATCGGTCAGAAGGAAGTGACCATCTCCACCGAGGGCTACAACTACCTGGCTATGAACGACGACGTGTATATGTACACCGGCATCACCTCGGTGAACAGCGACCAGTCCAACATCGGCTTCCTGCTGTCCAACCAGCGGACCAAGGAGACCGTGTACTATTCCGCCCCCGGTGCCATCGAGACCTCGGCCATGGCCTCCGCAGAGGGCGTGGTCCAGGACCTGGGCTATACCTCCACCTTCCCCCTGCTGCTGAACATCGGCGGTGAGCCCACCTACTTCATGCCCCTGAAGGACAGCTCCGACCTGGTGAAGATGTACGCCATGGTCAATGTCTCCCAGTATCAGATCGTGGCCACGGGCACCACAGTGGCCGCCTGCGAGAGCAACTATCTGAGCCTGCTCCAGCAGCACGGCATCGCCGTGGACGTAGGCGGGGACACCAGCGAGATCGTCATCGATCAGTCCAACATTTCCGGCACGGTGGCGGAGATCCGCACCGCCGTTCTGGACGGCACCTCCTGGTACTATATCCGCCTGGAAGGCGCTGAGACATTCTATGCCATCGCTGTGACTGCGGACCAGAATGTCGTGATCCTCAACGTCGGCGATGCCGTCACCCTCCAGGTGGCCGCCGACAGTTCCGGCGATATCCAGAATATCTCCACCCTGACCCGGGGCAGCGCCCCCGCTCCCGCGGCGGACCCCGCCGAGGAACCGGCAGAAGAGCCTGCAGAATAAGACAAAACGAATCGCTCCCCTGGGCAGTCTCAAGACTGCCCAGGGGAGCTTTTGTCTGTGTGGGCTGCCTCAGGGGCGGTCCATCTCCTCCCGCAGCTTTTCCAGGGCCTTCTTCTCCAGGCGGGAGACATAGGACCGGCTGATGCCGCAAACGGCGGCTACCTCCCGCTGGGTCTTGGGCGGGTGGCCGTCCAGGCCGTAGCGCAGGGTGATCACGGTGCGCTCCCGGTCCGCCAGACAGCAGTCCACGCAGCGGCGGACCTTAGCGCAGGCATCCTTGGTGTCCAGCTCCTCCAGCATGTCGTCTTCCACGCTGATGACATCCATGAGGGACAGGGCGTTGCCCTCCCGGTCGGAATCGATGGAGTCCGACAGAGAGACATCCCCCTGATACTTCCGCTGGCTGCGGAAGTACATCAGGATCTCATTCTCCACGCAGCGGCTGGCATAGGTAGCCAGGCGGACGTTGCGCTCCGGCTTGAAGGTCGAGATCCCTTTGATGAGCCCGATGGTCCCGATGGACAGCAGATCGTCCTGGTCGCTGGCCTGCACATAGTACTTCTTCAAAATGTGCGACACCAGGCGCAGGTTGTGCTCGATGAGCTTGTTCCGGGCCTCCAGGTCCCCCTGGGCCGCCCGGGCCAGGTATTCCCGCTCCTCCTCCGCCCGCAGAGGGCGGGGAAAGGAGCCGGTGCTCCCCACGCGCAGCGGGAAGCACAGAGTGTTGATCAGCAGCAAAAGCCCTGCCGAGATCATAGGCAAGCACCTCCTGGCTCTACTCTATTCCCCGGCAGCCTGTCTTTATTTCAAAACTGCCGTATGCCCAGCGGCGGCGGAAATCGTGCAGCAAAAAGATCCGACGGAGCTCCGTCGGATCTTTTGTGATATCATTTCTTATAATGATATCATTTCTTATAAGAGGTGTGCCCGCAGCTCCTCGCCGGACAGGGGGCTGAGCAGAGCCGGAGGGATATCGAACACGGTCTTGCAGCCGGTCTCGCCCTTCTGGCCCATGCGATAAGCCGCCCGGGCCACGGCAGTCAGCACGCTGGCGGTGAACTCGGGGTTGGAGTCCAGCTTCAGGTTATACTCGATGATGTGGGTGTGCTCCCCTTCCCAACCGGTCTTGCCGGAGCGGATGACGAAGCCGCCGTGGGGGATGCCGCTGTGGTCCCGGTCCAGCTCCTCCTGGGAGATGAAGTGGACGATGGTGTCGTACTCATCGAAGTAGTTGGGCATGGTCTTGATGGTCTCCTCGATCTTGGCCTTGTCCGCGCCCTCGGCAGCCACCACGAAGCACTCGCGCAGGTGCTTCTGGCGGGTGGTCAGCTCCGGTGCGCTGCCGCTGCGGACCTGGTCCAGGGCGGCCTCGATGGGGATGGTGTACTGCTTGCCGTCCAGCACGCCCTCCACCCGGCGGATGGCGTCAGAGTGGCCCTGGCTGACGCCCTTGCCCCAGAAGGTATAGTCCTTGCCCTGGGGCAGGATGGCCCCGGCGTACAGCCGGTTCAGGGAGAACATACCGGGATCCCAGCCGCAGGAGATCACTGCCACATGGCCGCTCTCCTGGGCAGCCGCGTCCACGGCGGCGAAGTGCTGGGGGATCTTGGCGTGGGTGTCGAAGCTGTCCACCACGTGGAAATGCTTGGCATAGGCCGGGGTCTGGACCGGCAGGTCGGTGGCGCTGCCGCCGCAGAGGATGAGAACATCGATATCGTCCTGATGGGACAGGATGTCGTCCGCAGCATACACGGGAACGCCCTCGGTCAGGATGGAGACCGTCTCCGGTGCACGGCGGGTGAAAACGGCGGAGAGGACCATGTCCTCATTCTGGCGGATGGCGCACTCGATGCCGCGGCCCAAGTTGCCATAGCCCATAATACCAATTCGAATACTCATTGTGTTCTGCCTCCTTTGGCGGTTTTTACCTTGGCATTGTAGCACACGGCTTCGCTCTTTTCCAGCGATTTTGCATGATTATTTTCCTTCGTGTCACGGCGAAAGATGACGGATTTGATTCTTTGGGGACCCTGGCCATTCTAGGATGGATTCTGTCGATTTTTTTGTGGGGGTGCGCTGTTTACTTTGGAAGACTTCTGTGCTATGATTAAAATAATTTGTCTCATTACTACTATATAAGGAGTTTGACATGATCACTGTTTCCAACCTGAGCCTTCAGTACAGCGGCCAGCCGCTGTTTTCCAATGTAGATCTGCAGTTCACCAAGGGCAACTGCTACGGCATCATCGGTGCCAACGGCGCCGGTAAGTCCACCTTCTTAAAGATCCTCTCCGGGGACCTGGACTCCACCAGCGGCGAGGTCTCCATCCTGCCCAACACCCGTATGTCCGTCCTGAAGCAGGACCAGAACGCCTACGACGCGTTCAATGTCATGGACACCGTCATCATGGGCAACAAGCGCCTGTATGACATCGGCAAGCAGAAGGACGCCATCTACGCCAAGGAAGAGATGAGCGACGAGGACGGTCTGCTGGCCTGCGAGCTGGAGACCGAGTTCGCCGAGCTGGGCGGCTGGGAAGCCGAGAGCGATGCCAGCCGCATCCTCCAGGGTCTGGGCATCGATGTCTCCCTGCACTACAACGACATGGCCACCCTGGATGCCCGTCTGAAGGTGAAGGTCCTGCTGGCCCAGGCTCTGTTCGGCAACCCCGACATCCTCATGATGGACGAGCCCACCAACAACCTGGACATCGACGCCATCAACTGGCTGGAGG
>CAYNZG010000164.1:0-4148 GCA_964401525.1 uncultured Ruminiclostridium sp. | reverse complement strand
GCGAAGCCCCGGCGCTCTTTTCTCCCCATTTTCTCCGGAGAAAATGGGGACCCTTCCGGGAGGCAGCGTCCGTGCTCCCTTCCCCGCTTTCAACAAGCCTGACTTTGCGGCAAAGGGCGCGCCATCCAGGGCGCGCCCTCTGCACGGAATGGGGAAAGAATGGGATGGTCTTAGAAGGTGTGCTCGGTGCGGCTGATGATGTCGTCCTGGACCCGGTCGGCCAGGTCGGTCCAATACACGCTGTATCCGGCCACGCGGACGATCAGCGTGGGGTAGTTCTCCGGGTGGGCCTTGGCATCCAGCAGGGTCTCCTTGCTGATGGTGTTGAACTGCACGTGGTACACGCCGTAGTCGTTGAGCATGGTGCGCACCAGGTTGGTGAAGTTGTTCATCCCGGCCTCTTTGTAGGCGGGCTGCACATAGGTGGCCTCAGGGCAGTTCAGGGGAATGTCGCGGATGGTGGTCATAGCTGGCTCCTTTCTTCCGTTGGATGGATGGGACAGGACTCACTGGTCCAGCATTTCGGTCTGGCTGATCCACATATTCAGCAGGGTGCCGTTGGAGTAAGCGCCGTAGTCCAGCTTGCCATAACTCCGGGCGGCAGCGGTGGGGCCGTTGGTGTCGGCCTGCTGGGTGGCGGACATGGTGTCGGAGATGGGGGTCCCGGCCAGGCGGCCGTTGGGGGTGGCCCCGGTCATGGCCCCGTAGCCCACGTTGGACTGGACCATCTGGATGGCCGCGTCGCAGTAGTGGCCCCGGTACATCTTCAGGGGGACGGTGCAGTCGGAGAACCACTTCCACAGGTCGGCGGCGATGGTGTCCACATAGTCGTCGTCGTTGCCGAACTTGGGGGCGGCCAGCAGCTTGGCCCGCAGCTTTTCATAGCCCTTGAAGTTGTTCATGCAGGCGTCGCAGACCTCCTGGAGGGTGGCCTCCTTGTCGTCGAAGACCACCTTCTTCACAGCGGCCACGGAGTCAGCCATGGTGGCGAAGCCGACCATCTGCATAGTGGGGCCAATGTTGACCTTGGCACCACCGGCGGTGGCATCCTTGGCCCGCTCCAGAGCCCCGTCCAGCAGGACCGTAAAGGTGGGCAGGTTGAACTGCTCTGCCAGCAGCTTCTCACAGATGACCAGGTTGGCGTGGCACTCCTCAATGGCGTACTTCACCTGGGCCTTCACGGCCGGCGGCGATGGTGTCCACATAGTCGTCGTCGTTGCCGAACTTGGGGGCGGCCAGCAGCTTGGCCCGCAGCTTTTCATAGCCCTTGAAGTTGTTCATGCAGGCGTCGCAGACCTCCTGGAGGGTGGCCTCCTTGTCGTCGAAGACCACCTTCTTCACAGCGGCCACGGAGTCAGCCATGGTGGCGAAGCCGACCATCTGCATAGTGGGGCCAATGTTGACCTTGGCACCACCGGCGGTGGCATCCTTGGCCCGCTCCAGAGCCCCGTCCAGCAGGACCGTAAAGGTGGGCAGGTTGAACTGCTCTGCCAGCAGCTTCTCACAGATGACCAGGTTGGCGTGGCACTCCTCAATGGCGTACTTCACCTGGGCCTTCACGGCGGCGTAGAACTGATCAAAGGTCTCGAAGGAGTCCGGCGCGCCGGTCTCAAAGGTCAGCAGCTTTCCGGCGAACATATTGTCGGACTCCACGGGCATCACGCCGTTGGTCACGGCCATGAGGGCAGCCCCAGCCACGTTGATGATGCCGGAGTCAGTGTGGCCGTACTGACGGCCCTCCACGCCGGGCTCCACGCAGCCGATGGGGGAGCCGTACTTCATGATCTCCTTCCGGGTGTAGTTGGAGTACCCGTCGGGGCCGGCGGCCCGGTGCTCCAGCATGGTGTAGAGGGTCTCCACGTTGAAGAAGGAGGGGTGGCCCATGCCCTCGGCGGCCAGCTCGCAGGCCTCCCGCAGGAGGGAGTCGGGGGTCTTCTGATGGAGCATCAGGGAGACCGAGGGGGCGGTGGTGCGGGCGTAGCGCATGGCCCGCAGGAAGAGATAAGACAGCTCGTTGGTGGCATCCTTGCCGTTCTCGTCCAGGCCGCCCAGATCCAGGTGGGGGTAGCGGTAGTAGCCGCCGAAGATGTAGGCCATCTGGGAGGACTGGAACCACACGTTGGTGTTCACGCGGATGTACAGCTCCTCGATAAGCTCCATGGAGGGAGTCGGGGGTCTTCTGATGGAGCATCAGAGAGACCGAGGGGGCGGTGGTGCGGGCGTAGCGCATGGCCCGCAGGAAGAGGTAAGACAGCTCGTTGGTGGCATCCTTGCCGTTCTCGTCCAGGCCGCCCAGATCCAGGTGGGGGTAGCGGTAGTAGCCGCCGAAGATGTAGGCCATCTGGGAGGACTGGAACCACACGTTGGTGTTCACGCGGATGTACAGCTCCTCGATAAGCTCCATGGCGGACTCGGGGGTGAGGATGCCCTTTTCGATGTCGGCCTTGTAGTAGGGATAGAGGTACTGGTCGATGCGGCCCCAGGTGATGGAGGGACCGGCACCCTCCACGAAGAGGAAGAAGCAGACGGCCCAGGCGGTCTCCATGGCGTCATAGAAGGAGGTGGCGGGGCCCCAGGGCACCCGGCGCATCATGGCGGCCATATTCTCCAGCTCCTGCTTGCGGACGGGGTCCTTCTCCTGGGTAGCCTTCCGGGCGCAGGAGTCGGCCATGCGCTCGCCCCAGTCCCGGATAGCCTCTAAGACCTCCAGGATGCCGTTGTAGAAGATGCGCTTGTCGATGGCGGTGGGATCGTTGGGATCCAGGGCGGCCAGCAGAGCCTTGGTCTCCTCATAGTACTTCACGAAGCCGTGCTGAATGACCTCGGTCCAGCTGGGGATGAAGTGGGAGCCGTTGGCGCACAGATAGTTGGACACGTCGGACACGCCGCCGAACTGGGCCCGGTTCCACTCGTGCTCGCTGACGTAGTGGCCCCACTGGACGGCCATGGTCTTGTTCTTCCAGTACGGCAGCAGGTCCTTTTCCAGCTCCTCGTAGTCCTCGTCGGTGATCTCAAAGGGGTCGTACTCCCGGTTCCGCAGGTTCACCAGGTCCTCGGCCAGCCAGTGAGCGTGGAGCTCGATGGCGAAGTTGGCGCCGCGGATGCGCTTGGTGGGCCAGCCCACCAGCTGCTCGTGGTCGTAGATGGTGTCGCTGAGGGCACGGTAGACCGCGGCGGAGGCCTTATAGCGGCGCATCATGGGGGGCATGCCCTCGGTCTCCCGATAGACCTTCGTGTAGACCTTGGCACGGGTGATGTCCACGTTGGGGCGGTTGCCATGGAGCATCCCGTTGAGCTCCTGGATGCGCTTGGTGCTGCCCACCTTGGCGATGGTCCCGGCGCGGAGGTCCTGACCCATGGCGGCGGTGCCGGTGCAAGTAGCGTTCGACATAATGTTCTCCTTTCTGTTGTTCCGTTCGTCCTTCCGTTACGCTCGCATCCACTTAGTCGTTTTATATAATAAACTATAACAGATGGTAGATTTCTTGTCAATTATTACTATACTGTTCTGCACAGAGTCAGGAAACGAAAAACGCCGAACAGAGAGATCTGTTCGGCGTTTTTTATGACATAGAAAAAGCTCTGAAAACCGAAGTTTTCAGAGCTTTTGGAGCTGCTGGGCGGATTTGAACCGCCGACCTCATCCTTACCAAGGATGCGCTCTACCGACTGAGCTACAGCAGCAAATATGGCGACGCGGAAGGGACTTGAACCCTCGACCTCCGGCGTGACAGGCCGGCGTTCTAACCAACTGAACTACCGCGCCATATTGGCAGGGGCAGAAGGACTTGAACCCTCGGCACGCGGTTTTGGAGACCGCTGCTCTACCAACTGAGCTATACCCCTATATGGTGGGCCTTCACGGACTCGAACCGTGGCCCGACCGGTTATGAGCCGGTTGCTCTAACCAACTGAGCTAAAGGCCCATGCCCGGTTTCCATGTGCATTTATAGAAACTTGGTCAACCAAGTAGCTGATAAAGTGGCGCCCCCTGCAGGACTCGAACCTGCGACACCGCGGTTAACAGCCGCGTGCTCTACCGACTGAGCTAAGGAGGCATAGGTGAGAGAGCCGAGTCTTTCGACTCTCTCAAGTGTTGGCGTTACTTATTTTCCCGGCCCGTCTCCAGGCAAGTATCTTCAGCGCAG
>CAYNZG010000163.1:0-4154 GCA_964401525.1 uncultured Ruminiclostridium sp. | reverse complement strand
CAGGCGGCAAATGGACAACAAACGCATCAGGCGTTGTTGAAAAATATGCAGAAAGGGAGAAATGACAATGAGTGAACAATGCATCTTACGAGAGGACAAAAACGGCGTGTGCTATCTCGCGCTGAACCGTCCCGACAAACTCAACGCCCTTGATTCCGTGCTCTTTTCCGCGCTGGACAAAGAGCTGGAGGAATTAGAGCACCGCGATGACATCCATGTGATCGTCATCAAAGGCATGGGAAAGTGCTTCTGTGCCGGCCATGATGTCAATGTACTGGGAAAGGAAGGGCAGGACGAAAACCTCAATGCCCGGGTCGTGGCTCGCCTGGCTGACAGCGACAAGGCCGTCGTAGCGGTCATCCACAGCCACTGCTACACCGGTGGTCTGGAGGTCGCTCTGGCTGCAGACATCATCATCGCCAGCGAAAACGCCAAGATCGGTGACACCCACAGTAAGTTTGCCCTGCGCCCTATCTGGGGACTGCTCCAGCGGCTCCCCCGTCGGACCGGTGTCGCTGTGGCAAAGGATATGTTCTGCACCAACCGCGTCTTTTCCGGGCGGGAGGCTGAAAAGGTCGGCTTGGCCAACTACTGCTTCCCGGACGAGACCCTTTGGGAAGAGGCCGAAAAGGTCATCCAAAAGATCAATGGAAACAGCCCTTACAGCATCTCTTACATGAAGCAGATGATCCGGGAGACCGACGGTGAAAATATGTCCGTGGGCTTCCAGAAGGAGATCGGCGTTGTTTACGATGGCATTTTAGGCCCGGATTTCCAGGATCGTATCAGTGTGCTGACAAAGAAGGGGTGACACACCATGAGTACATTCCCGCTGAAAAAGAGGAAATATGGGGAAGAGCAACCCTATATCCCGCTGGGGATCTTTAAGCTAAGACTTCCCTTCATCCATGTTAAGCTCATGCCCTCCATCATGTGCATCGGCTTTTTCGTGGTGGCCCTGAATGTTACCTCCGTCGTCTGGATGGAGCAGTGTATCCCGGGACTGCTGTATGAAGAGTACATCGCCATGATGTTGACCTTCGACATGATGATCTCTGTCATGGTCATGCTGGGCAATCCCACCTATTCCGGCTATATCACCCCCGGCATCCCCTTGGTCATCGCTTATGTCACCAGCTATAGTTCCACGGATGATAAGATCTATGCCATCACCGCCGTAGCCATCGAACTGACCCTGATGTTCCTCATCCTGGGCGTGACAGGCTTGGCCAAAAAGATGATGGATAAGATCCCGGACTGGTTCAAGGGCGGCATTCTCTACGGAGCCTGCTTCTCGGCTCTGATCGCCGTGTTCAGTCCCACCGGTTCTCTCTCCGGTAAGTTCTGCTGTGGTGCTGCCGGGTGCGTCGCCGTCTTGTTCTGTACCTACTCGCTGCGGATCAACAAGCTCAAAGCCAGGAGCAAACCCTTCGCCACTATCTGTACACAGGCCATCATCGTCGGCTTCGTGGTCGCCTGCGTGATCGCAGTCTTTACGGGTGAGATCCAGTTTGAACCCATTGAATGGGGCTTCAACTCCCTCATCCCCTTGGCTTCGGCAATGGAAAAAGCCTCCGTCTGGACCCATGGCTTCCCGCCGCTGTCCATCATGCTGGCCGCTCTGCCCACGGCATTCGTGGAATACGTCATCGCCTTCGGTGACTTCGTCCTGGCCGACTCCCTCTTTGAAGAGTGCCGCGCCGTCCGTGACGACGAACACATCGACTATAACGCAAACCTGTCCAGCATCCAGCATGGTATCCGCAACGCCTTCATGGCTCTGACCGTTCCCTCCCCCACGATGGGCGGTCCCGTTTGGGCCGGCGGCTGCATCTCCATGGTCGAGCTGTACAAGCAGGGGCGTGACCGTATGGACAGCATCTACGACGGTATGCTCAGTCTGATCCTCGGCCCGACGCTCTGCAACTTCCTAAAGCCCTGCTCCTCCTTCTTTAAGCCACTGGGTACCCTCGGTTCCTCCCTGCTGTACGCCGTGCAGGGCTTCTCCATGGGCGCTGTCGCAAACAGCTATGTGGTCGGCAAGGTCGAAACGGGCATCGCCATCTCCATGGCCATCGCAATGAACATGCAATCCAATCTTATCGGCCTGGTCGTCGGCATCGTTGCTTGGATCGTCCTGGGCGCTGAAGAAGACCAGCGCCGCAAGGAAAAGAAGGAAGTACAGAAAGCCGCTTGATCATTCCTCTCCGATTCTTTGGGCGACCCGGGAGGTCCTTTGCCCCCGGGTCGCCCGCCCCCCCCTCAACGGCTGCTGTATTCAGCAGTCCCCGACAGAAAGGAGCGTCGCAATGGGTATGATCCAACCAAAGCAGGAAAAGGCCGCACAGCCTCCAAGGGCATGGATCCTTCCGAGCGTTCTTGTGACGGTGATCTTAGCCGCCGCAAGCTATTACTTCCTGCTGCCTCCCCTGAATCTGCACAGCACAGAGCTGTTTCGTTTCCTCCTGGTGTGGCTTCTGCTCTATTTTCTGATCGCAAAGATCTTTGCCACACGCGCAGGATACTGCGAAGAGGACGAAACCGGACTATCCGGGTATCTCCACTTTGCCAAACGCTGCTGTGTCCCTGTAACGCGCATCCTTTTCGCGGTCGTCGCAGTTTTTTTGATCGGACAGCTCCTCTCCCTGCCCATCTTCCGGGCCGGGGCCTACCATGAGCTGCTGGCGGTAGAAACAGGTGATTTTTCCGCCGAGGTGAAACAGATCCCTTACACAGAGATCCCCATGCTGGATGCCTCTGCTACCGTGCGGTTGGGTGACCGCAAGCTGGGCGAGCTCTCCGACATGGTCAGCCAGTTCACCGTCTCCGAGGCCTATACGCAGATCAATGTGAACGGTGCCCCGGTGCGCGTCACCTCGTTGGAGTACGCCGATGTGTTTAAATGGTTCCTGAACCAAAAGAACGGCTTACCCGCCTATGTTCAGGTCGACATGGTCACTCAGGAAGCCGAGGTGACACGGCTCGTTGACCTGGAGCTCAGCGGGATGCGCTGGTCTCCCTCTGAATACCTTCAGCGAGATCTGGATCGCACACTGCGCTTCCGCTATCCGACCTATATGTTCCTCTCCCCCCACTTGGAGATCGACGAATCCGGCACGCCCTTCTGGGTCTGCCCCCGGCAGGTCCGCTCCATCGGTCTCTTTGGCGGAACGGATATCATCGGGGCCGTCCTGTTGAACGCCTGTTCCGGAGAAAGCCAGTACTACGATCTGGAAACTATCCCAAGCTGGGTGGATCGGGTCTTTGATGCAGAGCTCATCTCCGAACAGTACAACTACTACGGGAAGTATGTCCATGGTTTTATCAACTCTCTGGTGGGGCAGCGTGACGTGACCGTGACCACGGAGGGCTCCAACTACCTCGCCATGGAAGACGATGTTTATATGTATTCCGGTATCACCTCGGTGAGCAGCGACCAGTCCAACATTGGGTTCCTGCTCTCTAACCAGAGAACAAAGCAAACGATCTATTATGCAGCGCCCGGCGCCATCGAAACCTCCGCCCAGGCCTCTGCGGAAGGGGTCGTGCAAGACCTTGGATACACCGCGACCTTCCCCCTTTTGCTGAATATCGGCGGACAGCCCACATATTTCCTGTCTCTGAAAGACAGCGCTGACCTGGTAAAGCAATACGCCATGGTCAATGTGGCGCAATACCAGATCGTTGCAACGGGGACCACGGCAGCACAGTGCGAACAGGTCTATCTATCCCTTCTGAAACAAGCTGGGATCCAGAGCACCACAGATACAGCCCTGGACGCAGCGCTGGACCGCCAGGAAGTGGACGGCGTGGTACAGGAGATCCGAAGCATGGTGCTCGACGGCAACACGCATTGGTTCCTGCGCCTGGATGACAGCGGCACTTATTATACCATCTCTTCCGATGTCGATCAGACGGCCGCCCTTCTGAATTGCGGCGACCGCGTGACGCTCACGCTGTCCGGTCCGCAGGAAAACGGCCTGCTGCAAGAAGCCCTTTCCGTAGAAAAACATGCTCCGTGAGCACCCCAGCCCATGTCACCTATGTCAATGGTCGGCAGACCTAAATCGTCTGCTGTTCATAAAATATAACTGAAATGATGGAGGAAAATCTGTATGCGTATCCTGACTGAAGAACAGAAAAAGTGGTGTGAC
>CAYNZG010000162.1:0-4167 GCA_964401525.1 uncultured Ruminiclostridium sp. | reverse complement strand
CCTCAGTCCATTCTCCGGCCTAAGGCCGCGAAATAGTTATAGTAGGGCATCAGGGCCTCGTAGCCCGCCAGAATGTCCTCCACCAGCTCCCGGCGGTAGAGCAGGTCGTCGATGGGCCGGAAGCAGGCCAGGTCGATCCCCTTCCGGTTGTACCACTGGTCCAGCGGCGGGGGGACCTCCCCCTTGGACCGCTTGTATTCCTCCTCGTACTGCACGAACCGGTCCTGTTTGTCGAAGGCCTTGGCCAGTTTCAGCATGGGGGCCGGATCCCGGTCGATCTCCTGGCGGAACCGGGCCATGTAGGCCGGCTTCGCCTCAAAGACACCCATGCCGTGGTTGTAGCCGTCGGGATGCAGGCCGAACCAGAAGGCGGGCATCTGGGCCCAGTCCTCCCCTGCCATGCGCAGGGTAAACCACAGGTGGCTCTTGTAAGGGCCGCGGCCATAGAGCCGCCGGGCATCCCGATAGATCCGGCTGACCTTCATCATGAGGGGCAGGTCCGGGTGGGCAGCGGTGAAGCGGTCATAGACCTCGTTGGCCAGGTCCCGCATGGGGGTCTGCACATGGTCGATATACTCCTGCTTGTGGGCCTCGAACCAGGGCTTCTCGTTGTTGAACCGGATGCCCCACAAAAAATCGTTGCTTGCCGGGGAAAATCCCTGAAACATCCTCTGCATCCTCCTCTCTGTCAGAAAAATGCCGGGACCCTGAACGGGTCCCGGCATAAAAAGCTTGCAGGAAAAATCAGATAGCGCCGTTGATCTCTGCTTCTCTCACCAGCTTGGCGGTGTCCAGAGCGATCATCAGCTCTTCGTTGGTGGGCACCAGCAGGATGGCGTTGGGGGAATCATCGGTGGAGATGATGCGCTCCTTGCCGCGCACGTCGTTCTTCTCGGGATCCAGGCGCAGGCCCAGGAACTCCAGACCTTCCATGATCTTTGCACGCATGCTTGCGGAGTTCTCGCCGACACCTGCGGTGAAGACGACTGCGTCCACGCCGCCCATAGCAGCAGCAGCGGAGCCGATGCGCTTGGTGACCTTGTAAGCGAAGATGTCCAGAGCCAGCTGTGCGCGCTCGTTGCCTTCCTCAGCAGCGACCTCCAGGTCACGGAAGTCGGAGGAAACGCCGGAAACGCCCAGCATACCGGATTCCTTGTTCAGCACGTTCTCCACGCGCTTACCGGAGTAACCACGCTGGTCAGCGATGTACTCGGTGATAGCAGCGTCGATAGCGCCGGAACGGGTGCCCATGGGCAGACCGTCCTGGGGAGTGAAGCCCATGGAGGTGTCGATGGACTTGCCGAACTTGACGGAGCAGGTGGAAGCACCGTTGCCCAGGTGGCAGGTCACGATGCGCAGCTCCTCGATGGGACGGCCCAGCATCTCAGCAGCGCGCTGGCAGACATACTGGTGAGAGGTGCCGTGGAAGCCGTAGCGACGGACCTTGTTCTCAGTGTACCAACGATAGGGCACTGCATAGATGAAAGCCTTGGGGGGCATGGTCTGGTGGAAAGCGGTGTCGAAGACAGCGACCATGGGCTTGTTGGGCATGACGTCCTGGCAAGCCTCGATACCCACCAGGTTAGCGGGGTTGTGCAAGGGGGCCAGAGGCACGCACTCCTTGATACCCTTCATGACCTTGCGGTCGATGATGACGGAGTGGGTGAATGCCTCGCCGCCGTGGACCACGCGGTGACCCACTGCGTCGATCTCGTCCATGCTCTCGATGACACCGTAGTGGTTGTGCATCAGGATGTTCAGGACTTCCTTGATGGCGACCTCGTGGTCGGGCAGATCCACGTCAGCGTCGAAGACGTCCTTGCCGGTGGGGGTGTGCTTCAGGTGACCGTCGATGCCGATGCGCTCGCACAGGCCCTTGGCCAGGACTTCCTTGCTATCGGGATCCAGCAGCTGATACTTCAGGGAGGAGCTGCCTGCGTTGATAACCAGAATTTTCATGGTTTTCCACTCTCCTTATCTTGTTTCATGTTATACTTGCGTGTATGCCCTATTCGGGGTATTATACTCATATGCTTTTTTATTTTAGCCCATTTCAGGCAAAAGGACAACTGTTTTTTCCCCTAATTTCAATCATTTTCTGACGGAGGGCTTTGTACATGCGCACAGTTGGCATCATCTCGGAATACAATCCGTTCCACAGCGGCCACCGCCACCAGCTCCAGGAGATCCGCCGGGCCTTCGGCCCGGACTGCACCATCGTCTGCGCCATGAGCGGCAACTGGGTCCAGCGGGGCGACGCCGCCATCGCGGACAAGTGGACCCGGGCGGCCATGGCCCTCCGGGGCGGCGCGGACCTGGTGCTGGACCTGCCCACCCTCTGGGCAGTCTCCTCGGCGGAGACCTTCGCCCGGGGCGGCGTGGCTCTGCTGGAGGCCACAGGCCTGGTGGACACCCTCTCCTTCGGCAGCGAGCGCGGCCAGTTGGAGCCTTTACAGCGGACCGCTGCTCTGCTGTCTTCAGCCCCCTGGCAGGCCGCCCTCCGGGAGGGGCTGGATGAGGGGCTCTCCTTCCCCGTCGCCCGCCAACGGGCGGCAGAGGCCCTGTTGGGCCGGGAGGCTGCCGTCCTGCGCACCCCCAACAACAACTTAGGCATCGAGTACCTCCGGGCCATGGAGACCCTGGGGAGCACTATGCAGCCCCACACCATCCCCCGGCTGGGAGCCGCCCACGACAGCCCGGAAAGGACCGCCGCCCATGTCTCCGCCTCCTATCTCCGCGCTCAGCTCTTAGGCGAGGATCCCACTCCCCTCTCCCCTTACCTGGACCCGGCAGACGAGCCCCTTCTCCGGGCAGATCCTGCCGCGCTGGTCCACTGCACCAGAGGGGTCCTGGCCCGGCTGCGGGCCATGGACCCGGAGGCCTTTTCCGCCCTGCCGGACAGCGGCGAGGGGCTGGACCGCAAGCTCTGGCAGGCTGTCCAGGAAGCGGACTCCCTGGACCAGGTCTACGACCGCACCAAGAGCAAGCGGTACACCCACGCCCGCATCCGCCGGATGGTCCTCTGGGCCTTCCTGGGCCTGGCGGAAGCGGACCGCCCCGCTGCCCCGCCCTATCTGCGGGTGCTGGGGTTCTCGCCCCGGGGGCAGCAGCTCCTGAAGCAGATGAAGACCACCGCTTCCCTGCCGGTCCTGGTCAAGCCCGCCCAGGTCCGAAAATTAGACCCGTCCGTCCAGGCTCTGTTCCAATTGGAAGCCCGCTGCACCCGGCTGTATGATCTCTGCCGCAGACGCTTCGGGGAAACGCCCGGCAAAAACGAATACACCCAGACCCCCGTGCGCCTTTAAACCTGTCTAAACAATGGCGCAGAGGCTCCCCCGGTGGAACGCGCCTCTCGGCAGCGCCCCATTTTCTCCGGAGAAAATGGGGCAAAAGAGCGCCGGGGCTCTGCCCCTGGACCCCATTGAGGTGGAAAAGACCCGCTGAGTCTATGGGGATATCTTCCCATCGTGCCTGCGGCTCTGGATCGGTAGGCTGTCCATGGCGCGCCCACCGGCTGGGCGCGCGGGAACGCAGTCGATCACCTGTAACAGAAGGCTTGGGGAAACGAAAAAAGATCCGTCGTCCTTATAGGACGACGGATCTTTTCGTTTGCAATGATAGCGATCAGAACAGGCCGGTGATCTTGCCGGTCTCGTCCACGTCGATCTTCTCGGCGGAGGGGACCTTGGGCAGGCCGGGCATGGTCATGATGTCGCCGGTCAGGGCCACGATGAAGCCGGCACCGGCGGAAATCTTCAGGTTGCGCACGGTGACAGTAAAGCCTTCCGGCGCACCCAGGCTGGATGCGTTGTCGGAGAAGCTGTACTGGGTCTTGGCCATGCAGATGGGATAGTTGCCAAAGCCCAGCTCGGTGAGCTGCTTGGCCTGCTTCTTGGCGTTGGCGGTCAGCTCCACCTTGGCACCGCGATAGATCTTGGTGACGATGGCTTCCAGCTTTTCCTCGATGGTGGTGTCCAGATCATAGACCTGGGTGAAGTCGTTGGTCTGCTCGCACAGGCGGACCACTTCCTCGGCCAGGGCCTTGCCGCCTTCGCCGCCCTTGCCCCAGACCTCAGACAGGGCCACGTTGACACCCAGTTCCTTGCACTTGGTCTCGATGAGAGCCAGCTCGGCCTCGGTGTCCAGGGGGAAGCGGTTGATAGCCAC
>CAYNZG010000161.1:0-4172 GCA_964401525.1 uncultured Ruminiclostridium sp. | reverse complement strand
GTCCTGGACCATCTCCTCCCTGTCCCTGCTGAGAATGCGTAAGACCATGCCCAACGTTGACCGTCCCTACAAGCTGGCTACCCCCATCGCTTACTGGGCTGCTATCGTCGGTATCGTCTACTTCGTCAGCTCCCTGCTGCCTATGTCCCCCACCTACGTGGGCATCAAGGCACTGGCAGTCTTCGTGATCTTCATGATCGTCGGCTTCATTCTGTATGCCATCGCTGGCAACGACAGAAAGAGCATGTCCGCTCACGACCGTATGAAGAGCATGTTCGGCGACCTGGACCTGGACGCTATGCGCAACAAGTAAGTATCCCTTCCCCGTGATCCCAGTTATGAAAAGAGGAGAACCCTATGCCTGAACAGTCCATTATCAACGATATTGCCAACAGCAACGTCATCATGACGGAGACGCTGATGTATGCTTTGGCCAGCTTCTTCATCCTGGTCCTGTTGGACGTTTACGCAGCCAAGGGCATCGGCGACCGCCGCCGCCCGGCCTACAAGGCCCTGCGGATCTACAAGTCCATTGCCTTCTTTATCGTTGCAGTGGTGACTGCGGCTGTGGCGATCCTCTGCCTGGGCCTGGATTGGTCCGTGACCCGCGGGACGCTGACCTACTTCGGCCTGCCCTACTTCATAGCCGTGATCTTCTACATGGTGAAGGTCTTCCGGCGCGTCAGCTCTGAAAAGCGCAGACGCAAGCTGTAAGAGGCTTACACAAGCAAACATCAAAAATGCCGGACACATTCGTGTCCGGCATTTTTTATATCCTGAAAGCGGGCACCAAAAAACCGGATGCGTCGGCATCCGGTTTTTTGGCGTATATTTGTGTATCGTTGAAAGAGAGAGAAAAGAGAGAAGTTATTGACTTTTGATCACAGCTATAAGATACCATAGGAACGGCGGAGAGAAGTGGATAATTTTCGAACTTTGGATGAACAAAGTATGAACGATTCAGAGAGGGAGGATGGTCGAGGCGGGAACATAGCCCATCTCCGCGCCGAATTGGACCAGATCCCAGCCGTAGTAGGTGTTCAGGACGGTGACGGAGGTACCGTTGTAGAGCAGGGCCTTCTCCGGGGAATCGTAGTCCGGCCGGGCATAGACGGGGACAGAACCGGCGGAGGCCTGGACCAAACCAGGCCGGGGGGAACTGGTGAGGAAGAAGGGGATGCCGAAGAACTCCGTCAGGGAGAGGACCAGGTTTTCCGCGATGGCCGGGACGTGGGTGGTGACCCAGAGGGCATCGTCCGGGTTGTCGTGGAAGCCCAGCTCCAGCAGCACGGCGGGGGCCCGCACCCGGCGGACCTCCCCCAAGGTGGTGGTGGGCACCGCCCGGACCAGGTTGGGCAGGGGATAGATATTCTTCAGGCCGTTGGCCAGCAGCTCCGCGGCCTCCGTGCCACGGGGGGAGCCGGGGTAGTAGAAGGCCAGGATGCCCCGGTTCTGCCCGGCCTGGTCGGGACCGGAGGCGTTGGAGTGGAGGGCCAGGTGCAGGTCGTAATTGCCGGCGTTGGAGGCCCGGATGGACGAGGCGGCGGTCATGTCCGGGGTGTTGCGGTCGTACTGGATGCCGGAGGCGGTGAGGATCGGCTCCATGGTGTCGGCCAGGAGGTTCATCCAGGTCTCCTCGTTTCCGGCGGTGACATAGGGGTTGAACTCCTGGGTGGATGGGGACAGGTAGATGATAGGCATGGCGGTTCCTCCTTTTTTGACATCCTATGCGGGCCCGGGCTTTTCGTTGCAATCAGGCCCGGCCTGTGCTAAAATGACAGCAAAAATAAGGTTATGAGTGAGGATATCGCCATGAATTTGTGCAATCAACGAGAGATCAAGGAACTTCTGGGCCGCCATGGCTTCCGCTTTTCCAAGAGCATGGGCCAGAACTTCCTCATTGAGCCCTGGGTCCCCCAGCAGACGGCGGAGGCCTCCGGTGCGGCACCGGGGATCGGCGTGCTGGAGGTAGGACCGGGCATCGGCCCGCTGACCGAGCAGCTGGCCAAGCGGGGGGAAAAGGTGGTCTCCGTGGAGCTGGACCAGAGCCTGCTGCCGGTCCTGGCCGAGACCATGGCGGACTATCCCAACGTGGAGATCGTGCCCGGCGACATCATGAAGACCGACATCGCCCAGCTCTGCGCCGAGAAGATGCCCGGTCTGCCGGTGGTGGCCTGCGCCAACCTGCCCTATAACATCACCACCCCGGCCATCACGGCCCTCCTCCAGGCCGGGTGCTTCCAGGCGGTCACGGTGATGATCCAGCGGGAGGTGGCCCTGCGCATCTGCGCCCAGCCGGGCACGGCGGATTACGGCGCCTTCACGGTGCTCTGCCAGTACTACGCAGACAGCGAGCTGCTGTATGACGTGCCGCCCTCCTGCTTCTATCCCGCCCCCAAGGTGGTCTCCTCGGTGATCCGCATGACCCTGCGGAAGGAGCCTCCGGCGGAGGTCCCCGACCCGGAGCTGTTCTTCCGGGTGGTGCGGGCGGCCTTTGGTCAGCGGCGGAAAACCCTGCTGAACGGTCTGCACACCATGCTGGGAAAAAGCATCGAAAAGGAGGTCATCCGCCAGGCGATCCTTGCCTGTAATTTGACGGAAAATATTCGCGGCGAACGGCTCAGCTTTGCTGAATTCGCTGAATTATCCCGGAACCTCCGGGATATCGGGGCAAAATGAGGAATTGTTCCTTGCAATAAAAATTTCAAAGGAATATAATAGGGGCAGAAAAAGAGAGCACGCTCTAAGGAGGGCATTCCTATGGAATTGACAAAAAATGAACATGTATTGTCCTGGATCCGAACACAGGCTGACCTGACCAAGCCTGACAAGATCGTTTGGATCGACGGCAGCGAGGAGCAGCTGGAGGAGCTGCGGGCAGAGGCTTGTGCAACTGGGGAACTGTACAAGCTGAACCAGGAGAAGCTGCCCGGCTGCTATCTGCACCGCTCTGATCCCACCGATGTGGCACGAGTGGAGAGCCGTACCTTTATCTGCAGCCGCCGCCAGGAGGATGCAGGTCCTACCAACAACTGGATGGCACCGGATGAGATGTACGCCAAGCTGAACGCACTGTACGACGGCTCTATGCAGGGCCGGACCATGTATGTCATTCCTTACTGCATGGGCGTGGTGGGGTCTCCCTTTGCCAAGTATGGCATCGAGCTGACTGACTCCATCTACGTGGTGCTGAACATGGCCATCATGACCCGGGTGGGTAAGGCCATCTTCGACCAGCTGGGGGATTCTCCCGACTTCATCAAGGGCCTGCACGCCAAGGCTGACCTGGACCCTGAGAAGCGGTACATCGTTCAGTTCCCTGAGGATAACACCATCATGTCCATCAATTCCGGCTACGGCGGCAATGTGCTCCAGGGCAAGAAGTGCTTTGCTCTGCGCATCGCCTCCAACCTGGGCCGCCAGGAGGGCTGGCTGGCCGAGCATATGCTCATCCTGGGCGTGCAGAACCCCAAGGGTGAGATCCGCTATGTGACCGGCGCTTTCCCCTCTGCCTGCGGCAAGACCAACCTGGCTATGCTCATCCCCCCCGAGGGCTATGAGAAGGACGGCTGGAAGTGCTGGTGCGTGGGCGACGACATCGCCTGGCTGCGGGTGGGCCCCGACGGCCGCCTGTGGGCCGTGAACCCCGAGAAGGGCTTCTTCGGCGTGGCTCCCGGCACCAATGCCAAGTCCAACCCCAACGCTCTGGCCACCACCCACAAGGGCACCATCTTCACCAACGTAGCCCTGAACCTGGACGATGACACCGTGTGGTGGGAGAAGCTGGACAAGAACCCGCCCCACAACGCGCTGGACTGGATGGGCAATCCCTGGAGCCCCGAGACTGCACAGGGTCCCGCCGCACATCCCAACTCCCGCTTCACCGCGCCTGCGGAGAACTGCCCCTGCATCTCTCCCGAGTTTGAAAACCCTGCCGGTGTGCCTATCTCCGCCATCATCTTCGGCGGTCGCCGGGCCAAGACCGCTCCTCTGGTCTACCAGTCCAGCGACTGGAAGCACGGCGTGTTCGTTGGCTCCATCATGGGCTCTGAGAAGACCGCCGCTGCCGAGGGCACCGTGGGCGAGACCCGCCGTGACCCCATGGCTATGTTGCCCTTCTGCGGCTATCACATGGCCGACTACTGGCAGCACTGGCTGGACATGGAGGAGAC
>CAYNZG010000160.1:0-4183 GCA_964401525.1 uncultured Ruminiclostridium sp. | reverse complement strand
GACCAGGGGACACCCCTGGACCCCGGGGAAGGGGAGTGATACCCTGCCAGGTTTCAACCTCTCCGCCCCTTCGGGGCGCCTCCCCTTACACAGGGGAGGCTCTGAGAGTTGGTGCGCATAGCAAGAAAAAGCCTCCCGATGGAGGCTTTTTTTCTGCCTTTTTCAAAAATTTTTTCAAAGCGTGTACGTTTGCGTACACGCTTTTCTTGTTTTTCCCGGAGATATGAAAGGAGGTTTTGCATGAAGCGAATCAGACGTGTGAACCGAAAGGCGGTCCTGCGGACCATGATGGAGCTGGCCACAGGGGACGCAAATGACCCGGTGAAGCTGGCCTATCTGGACCGGGAGGATCAGCCCATCCTCGACAAGTTGGACCTCATCTGCCTGACGGAGTTCAAGCGCAACGCCAACGGCACCGTGGAGGTCAAGCTGTCTGACCGGGCCGCCGTCCTGGTCCAGCTCCTGGAGCAGCTCAAGGAGGATGAGAACGGCGGGCCCGCGGCCTTCCTCCAGGCCCTGGATCAGGCGGGAGGCGGCCAATGATCACCAACTTTTCCCCCAAGCAGCGGCAGGTGCTCACCTGGTGGACGGGCAGCTCTCCTCATCGGGAGTTGGATGCCATCCTCTGCGACGGGGCGGTGCGCAGCGGGAAGACCCTGGCGCTGGGCCTGTCCTTCTGCCTGTGGGCCATGGCCCGGTTCCAGGGCGAGCAGTTCGCCCTGTGCGGCAAGACCACGGAGTCCGTCCGCCGGAACCTGCTCAACGGGGTGCTGCCTCTGCTGGAGGAGCTGGGGTTCACCTGGGAGGAGAAGGTCTCCCGGAACCGGCTGACCCTGCGGCTCTTCGGCCGGGAGAATACCTTCTTCCTCTTCGGCGGCAAGGACGAGGCCAGTGCCTCCCTCATCCAGGGCGTGACCCTGGCGGGTGTTCTGCTGGATGAGGTGGCCCTGATGCCCCGGTCCTTCGTGGAGCAGGCCATCGCCCGCTGCTCGGTGCGGGGAGCCAAGTTCTGGTTCTCCTGCAACCCGGAGGGCCCCGCCCACTGGTTCTACCGGGAGTGGATCTGCCAGGCGGAGGCGCACCGCGCCCTCCACCTGCGGTTCACCATGGACGACAATCCGGCTCTGGACGAGGCCACCAAGGCCCGCTACGCCCGGACCTTCCACGGGGCCTTCTACCGCCGGTTCGTGCTGGGGGAGTGGTCGGCGGCGGAAGGCCTCATCTACGACTTCTTCGACGAGAGCTATGTGCAGTCCACGCCGGAGGGGGAGGCCAGCCGGTGGATCATCTCATGCGATTACGGCACGGTGAACCCCACCTCCCTGGGGCTGTGGGGGAAGTTCGGGACGGTCTGGTACCGGGTGAAGGAGTATTACTACGACGCGCGGCTGGCTCACCGCCAGCAGACCGACGGCGAATACGCCCAGCGGCTGCGGGAGCTGGCCGGGGACCGGGCCATCGAGGCGGTGGTGGTGGACCCCGCGGCGGCCTCCTTTATGGAGGCCCTCCGCCGGGAGGGCTGGAACGTGCGCAAGGCCGACAACCAGGTCCTCTCTGGCATCCGGCGCACCGCCGAGGCCCTGCGGCAGGGACAGATCGTCATCTGCGAGGCCTGCCAGGATGCCATCCGAGAGTTCGGCTCCTACTGCTGGGACCTGTCGGCGGACACCGACACGGTGCAGAAGCAGTTCGACCACGCTATGGATGAGATCCGCTACTTCGTGGCCACGGTGGTGGCCCCGGCGGAGCGAGGCGGTTTCTGGGCCGGGACGGTGACGCGGCCCACCCAGGCCCCCGGCCTCCGGTCCGGGGCCAACGAGAAAGGAGGAAGCAATGGCACGATTTAAACGGGGACGGAAGGAGGAGACGGCGCTGCCCCCTGCACCGGTCCAGCTCAGGCCCGGAGAGCACCACCCCTTCCGGCTCATCGACGGCTACCGGCCCCTCCACGAGCCGGAGTTCGGCCTGTACCGGTCCATCCGGGAGGCGGTGCCGGTGGTGGACGCGGCCATCCTGAAGCTCATCCGGCTGGCCGGGGGCCTGCGGGTCTTCTGCCAGGACAAGCGGGCGGAGCAGGAATTGCAGGAATTCCTGCGGACAGTGCCCGCCGGGTGGAACCAGCGGGGCATCCAGTCCTTTCTGGACAGCTACTTAGACAGCCTCCTCACCTGTGGCCGGGCGGTGGGGGAGATCGTCCCCAGCCGGGACGGCCGGGAGATCGCCGCGGTCCTCTGCGGGGATGTGTCCCAGGTCCAGGTGAAGGAGAATGGCTCTCCTCTGGAGATCCTCCTGGCCCGGAAGGAGGAGAGCGGGGAGGTCCGGCTCCTGCCCCGGCAGGACCTGCTCCTCTTCACCCCCTACAACGCCGGGCCGGAGGCCCCCTACGGGGTGTCCCTGCTGCACAGCATGCCTTTCCTGTCCAGCATCCTGCTGAAGATCTATCAGACCCTGGGGACCAACTGGGAGCGGGCCGGGAACGTCCGCTTCGCTGTGGTCTACAAGCCGGAGGCGGAGCTGGACGGGCAGCGGATCCAGGAGCGGAGCCGTCTACTGGCGGACACCTGGTCCAAGGCCATGGGGGCCTCCCGCCAGGGGGACGTGCGGGACTTCGTGGCCGCCGGGGACGTGGAGATCAAGGTCATCGGTGCGGAATGCGCCATCCCCGACTGTCAGGCCCCGGTCCGGCTGCTGGTGGAGCAGCTCATCGCCCAGACGGGCATCCCGCCCTTCCTGTTAGGGCTGAACTGGTCCTCCACCGAGCGGATGAGCAGCCAGCAGGCCGACATCATGACCAGCGAGATCACTGCCCTGCGGCGGACCTTAGAGCCGGTGGTGGAGAAGATCTGCCGGATGTGGCTGCGGATGCACGGCTACGACTGTCTCTTCACGGTGGACTGGGAGGAGATCAACCTGCAGGACCAGGTGGAGGAGGCCAAGGCGGCCCTGTATCGCCAGCAGGCCATCCAGCTGGAAGCACAAAATCAGAAGGAGGAACGCCATGAAGACCATGACCAAGCAAGCACAGACCCAGACCCAGGCACTGCCCCCGGAGAATGACCTGGCGGCCATCCATCGGCTCAGCCGACGGCCCCTGACGGCGGAGGAGGTCTACACCTTTGCCGTGCGCCTGTGCGACAACCAGACCGACCGGGACCTGGAATACTTCGACCGGGCGGCCCTGGAAAAGCTGGCCCGCCTCTTTGTGGGCAAGACCGGCATCTTTGACCACAACTGGAGCGCAAAGGACCAGACCGCCCGGATCTACCGCACGGAGCTGGTGGAGGAGCCGGGGGTCATCACCGAAGCCGGGGAGCCGGGCTGCTATCTGAAGGCCTGGGCCTACATGCTCCGGACCCCGGAGAATGAGAGCCTCATCGCAGAGATCGAGGGAGGCATCAAGAAGGAGGTGAGCGTGGCCTGCTCCGTGGCCCGGAGCGTGTGCTCCATCTGCGGCAACGACATCAATGACCAGGCACTGTGCGGCCATGTGAAGGGCCGCCTCTACGAGGGCAAGCGGTGTCTGGCCCGGCTGGAGGACCCCGTCGATGCATATGAGTGGTCCTTCGTCGCCGTGCCCGCCCAGCCCCTGGCGGGGGTGGTGAAGGGCTACGGCGGCGGCAGCCTGCGGAAGGCTCTGGCCGGTCTGGGGGCAGAGGGTCCCTGGCGGGAGGAGCTGCGGCAGCTGGAGCAGGAGGCGGCGGTGGGCCGCCGGTATTTAGAGGGTCTGCGCCAGGAGACCGTCCGCCTGGGCCTCATGGCCGAGGATGGGCTGGGAGGCGCGACTCTGCGGGCCATCACCGACCGCCTGGAGGGCGAGGAGCTGGAGGCCCTGCGGGCCTGCTTCGCCCGACGGCTGGAGAAGCAGGCGGGGCTGCCGGTGCAGCTCAGCTACGGCGGCGGGCCGGAGAGAGCGGAGGGAGGTGACGCGGCGTTCACCATTTGAGAGGTGCCCTTCGGGTGGGGGCTTCTTCTCGGTAGGTGGGAGGTGCCCTTCCGGTGGGTGGCGTGCCTTCCGCAGGACCCCTTCGGAAAGGTTGGGGAAACCCCAAAGTGGTCGCTCCCGAAGGGGTCGCCTCCGGCGGGGCCCCCTTTTCTCCGGAGAAAAGGGGGGAAAAGAGCGCCGGGGCTCTGCCCCTGGACCCCGGGGAGGGGTAGGGATACCCTGCGGGGAGAGTCCCACTTT
>CAYNZG010000159.1:0-4187 GCA_964401525.1 uncultured Ruminiclostridium sp. | reverse complement strand
GGGTGTGGCGAAGCTTGGTATCGCGCTTGGTTCGGGTCCAAGAGGCCGTGGGTTCGAATCCCGCCACTCGGACCACCCCCAAAAGCCTTGAAACGAGACGTTTCAAGGCTTTTTCTTTTGGCACTTTTCTGTTATTTCTTCTTGATCGCCCGCAGTTCGATGTAGCCACGGCTTTCACGGGGTTCCAACTGGATCCGGGGATGGGTGTCATCCCACCCATAGCCGATCACTCCCCCCACCTTTATCAATGCCCCTTGTGCTTTTCTTTTCTCTTTTTCTGCTTCCTTTGAAACCTCCGCTGCTGCTCGGCTTCCTCTTGCTCCTTACTGACCTTTTTCCGCTCAGGTTTTATAGCAGAACTGAACTTCAACGCATCATAGTGTTGGAATGTCTCCTTTTCATTGCCTCCTTTTTTGCAAAACATACGTTCTGCAATACTCGTTCTAAAATAATAGTTTTATTATAGATATTCAGGGCGTTGAAGTCAAGTAAACAGGCGACCCAGGACAGCGTAGCATTTTTCTCCGCGTCATGGTATACTGATCCATATCTTACAACGATGGAGACCATGACCATGAAAAAAATCGTAAGTGTACTGCTGGCCGGGGTCCTGTGCCTTGGGCTGACCGGCTGCGGCAGCGAGTATGAAGACACCAACGGCAGCGACAACTTCACCTTGCAGACCATCACCGACCAAAACATCATCGACCTGGACTCCGGGGCCTCCGGCCTGAGCTATTCCGAAGAGAGCATCGACGGTGCCGCCATCAGCGCAGAGTATTCCGCCAAAAAGTTCAACGGCGTGGAGCAGATCTACCTGACCAACTTCATCGCCCCCTCCGATGTCTCCCTCTACATCGGGCACATGGAGGTGACCGACGGCAACTTTAAGCTGGCCGTCCTCAACAACGACGAGATCATCCGGGAGATCCCCCTGGATGCCTTCAACGAGACCTTCTGCTTTGAAGATCTGGAGGGCTCCTTCTCCATCCATGTGGCTGGGGAAAGCGCCGCCTTCTCCTTCTATCTCCAGGTGCTTTGAGATATCTCAGAAAGAGTGAACACTGTATAGAAAGCAACAGACTGCGCCGTTCGGCGCAGTCTGTTGCTTGTTTTCCCTTATCACGATAGTTTCCCTTAAAATAGCATTCATTTTAGAGAACTGAACGTGGGGGGCCCAGATCACATAAAAAGGAACGACCCCGAAAGGTCATTCCTTGTAAGAAATCGTTCCTTCTATGTTTTTCAGTTGTCTGTCGATGTCCCGACCACCATACATAACACGAAGCACCGTGACGGTTTCGCAGCTATGATCGGGGATGTAAAACACCAGATAATTGTCCAGCGGCATGATACGCAGGTTGCGCTCACGCCACTTCGGTGTGTCATACACGCGGTATCGCTCCGGCATTTGTTCGAGGGAAGCGATTGCTTTTTCCAAGCGGTCCAGCTGACCCGATGCGTTTTGAACGGACTGAAGATCGACTGCAATATACTGGAAGATCTCTCTCAAGTCCGTCTGTGCCTGCGGTGTCAGTGTCACTTGATACGTCATATACCAAATTCCTTACGGATATCTGCAAATGCCCGTTCCATAGGAACGGCGCGTCCCGCTTGCATATCCGCATAGCCTTTCTCCAGTTCTGCATCCAGCTGTGTAGCTATCATACGGCTGATGTCCAGCGGATGTTCGGGCAGTTTCACCTCAAACGGAAGACCGTTATGGAGAATGATCTGCTTATAGAACATGGTAATGGCATTGGATGCAGGAATGCCCAGCGCAGTCAAGATCATTTCGGCCTGCTCTTTCACATCCGGCTCGATCCGTGCATAAAGGTTTGCTGATTTCGCCATATCGAAAACTCCTTTCGGCTTGAGTCTGTTCAACCACGCTTATATTATACGCGAACGTACGGACAATCGCAATACAATTTCAGGTGATTTGCCATTGAACTCCCATTTGCTTGCGCTCGCTTGCAGTTGCTATCAATTTAGAATATACTACCTTCTCTGCAAAAACTGATCATTTTCTCTCGATTTAGTTTGTAATTTGTTCCTTCCTGTAGTATAATAAAATGATATGATATTGTGCGGCCAAGATCGAGCAGGCCGCTAGGGAGGTCTCTCACCTTGGTCTATAAAAATGTACTGGAAGCCATGGGCGGCACGCCCCTCATCCGACTCTCTCGCATGGTGCCGGAGGGCTGCGCGGATGTGCTGGTCAAATACGAAGGGGTCAACATCGGCGGCTCCATCAAGACCCGCACTGCCTACAACATGATCCTGGACGCGGAAAAACAGGGTATCCTGACCCCGGACACCATCATCGTAGAGCCGACCAGTGGCAACCAGGGCATCGGCCTGTCCCTGGTGGGCGCGGTGCGGGGCTACCACGTCCGCATCATCATGCCCGACTCGGTCAGCGAGGAGCGGCGGAAGCTCATCCGTGCCTACGGCGCAGAGCTGGTCCTCATCCACGACGAGGGGGACATCGGCGCCTGCATCCACGCCTGCATGGCCACCGCCGAGCGCATGGCCAAGGAGGACCCCAACGTCTGGATCCCCCAGCAGTTTGAAAACCCCGCCAACCCCGCCGTCCACCTGAACCAGACCGCCCAAGAGATCCTGGCCCAGATCGAAGGGGACATCCACGGCTTCTGCTCCGGCTTTGGCACCGGCGGGACCCTGTCCGGCGTTGGTTCAGCCCTGAAAGAGCACTTCCCCCACATGAAGATCTGGGTGGCAGAGCCTCAGAACGCCGCCATCCTCTCCCACGGCCCCATCGGTTCCCACCTGCAGATGGGCATCGGCGACGGCCTCATCCCCGGCAACCTGGACATGAACATCTTTGACCGGGTCTCCGTGGTCACCGACGAGGAGGCCATCCAGACCACCCGGCGGCTCATGCGGGAGGAGGGCATCCTCTGCGGCATCTCCAGCGGCTCCAACGTGACCGTCGCCCTGCGCATGGCCAAGGAGCTCGGCCCCGGCAAGACCGTGGTGGCCATCCTGCCCGACACCGGCGAGCGGTATTTCAGCACCGCCCTGTTTGATAACTAAACGAATTGACTGCGCTCCGGAACGGTATCCCGTTCCGGAGCTTTTTCTTGTCAAAAGAATCTGAGGTATCGATTCCTACAAGGTTTGAGGATACCAAGACCCAGAGCCTCCCCTGTGTAAGGGGAGGTGGCTTGGCCGTAGGCCAAGACGGAGGGATTGAAAGCATCGCAGGTCCGGTCAATCCCTCCGTCAGTGCTGCGCACTGCCAGCTCCCTTTACACAAGGGAGCCTTTTAACATCAGCCCTACAAGGATGTTTTGTTTTTCTCCTTGGCAACTGTAGCTATATGTGCTGCTTTGTATGCAAAAGCTACATTTGTAGCTATAGAGAGGAGTTGTTCCCCATGTCCTTTGCCAAACACACCATCACCGACGCGGAATACGCCATCATGAAGGTCCTCTGGCACAGCGAGTCCCCCCTGACTGTAGCCGAGGTCCTCCAGGCCCTGGGCCACAGCGACTGGACCGCCTCCACGGTCTCCACCTTTCTCCAGCGGCTGCTGAAAAAAGGGGTGGTCTCCTGCCAGAAAAAGGGCCGCAGCAACCTGTACTTCCCCCTGCTGCAGGAGACGGAGTACGACCTCCAGGAGACCGAGACCTTCCTCTCCAAGCTCTACAAGGGGTCCGTGAAAAACTTAGTGGCCGCCCTCTCCGAAAATCAGAAGCTGTCCCAGGCGGAGATCGACGACCTGCGGACCATGTTCGACCTGGAGTGAGCCATGGAGACCTTGCTGCACGCGGTGCTGCGCATGACCCTGCTGGGCAGCGGACTGACCGCCCTGCTGCTCTGTTTGAAGCCCCTGCTCCTGGGGCGGCTCCCCTGGATCCTGGCCCTGCTGGCCATGATCCTCCCCCTGTATCGCCTCTTCCCCGGTCCGACGGTCATCGCCCTGTCCCAGTGGACCCAGGAGGGAGACGAAGCCTCCTTCCTCTGCACCATGACGTATCTGAACTATGAGCGGGACCCCGAGGCCGTGGCCTGGCTGCAGGAAGTAAAGGCCGACGAAGGGTTGGCATTATACGAGGAGGTCTCCGCCACCGGTCCTGCGGCGTGGCACAGCCCCATCACCTTGGATGAATTCCTCGCTTCCTGACCGCATAAGATAGGAAAAGACCGTGGAGCCCATG
>CAYNZG010000158.1:0-4204 GCA_964401525.1 uncultured Ruminiclostridium sp. | reverse complement strand
CCCCCAGCGACCGGGTCTTTTACATCACAGATTAAAAGGTCCCACCTTTTTTTTTGAAATACAACGAGGAGGATTTTCAGTACATATGGAAATCAGTGTAGGCGCAGTCCTGGAAGGAAACATCAAAAGTATCACCAAATTCGGCGCGTTCGTCTCGCTGCCCGGCGGCCGATCCGGTCTCTGTCACATCTCCGAGATCGCCCACTCCTATGTGGCCGACGTGCGGGATTTTCTGACGGAGGGCCAGCAGGTCAAGGTCAAGGTCGTGAACATTGACGACGCAGGCCGCATCAACCTCTCCATCAAGAAGGCCACGCCTCCCCCTCCCCGTCCCCAGGGCGCACCCCGGGGCGACCGCCAGGGCAATGGCGGCCGGTCTGACTTCCGGGGCGGCGACCGCGGTCCCCGGAACAACAACCGCCCCCCCCGGGACAACCGCCCCACTGCCGCCCAGCAGAACGCAGGCCCCGCTGACTTCGAGGCCCGCCTGAAGCAGTTCATGCAGCAGTCCGACAGCAAGCTGTCCGACCTGCGCATGACCGAGAAGCGCTCCTCCCGCCGCAGCGGCCACCGCTGATACATCCTGTCTATCCCCGCCCCGACCGTACCCCGGTCGGGGCGGTTTTTGTCTCCGGGCAAAAAAACGCGCCCCCCTTGGGAGCGCAGAGCAGGAGAATGGAATGAACGATGTCATCTGACGGACAACACCTGCCGCCGTCTTTTATCGTATCCCAATTTTTGCCTTTTGTCAAGTTGTCCTTTTGTCGCACCCTGTCGTTTGCATTTTATATAAAAAATCACTAAAAAGTGCGTGACTTTTCTGCCGAGATGTGGTATACTCTGGGTGTAAGGAAGAAAGAAGCTCCGGCTCCCCTTCCTTCCCCCTACGAAAGGAGCTGACATATATGAAATTCACCTTTACCGACAAGAAAGTGAACATCCCTGACCGTGTGCACGCTTACGCAGAGAAAAAGATCGGCAAGCTGGACCGCTACTTCAAGACCGAGCCCGATGTCTCCGTGATCTTCAGCGTTGAGAAGGGACGTAACATCTTAGAAGTCACCATCCGCTCCGGCTCCACCGTCATCCGCGTGGCAGAGAGCACCTCGGATATGTTTGTCTCCATCGACGCTGCTGTGGCCTCCATCGAGCGCCAGCTGCGCAAGAACAAGTCCCGCCTGGAGAAGCGCCTGCGCAAGGAGGCCTTCGAGTCCGCCCCCACCGAGGACTACTTCATCCCCGAAGCAGACGAGGAGGAGGATCCCATCCAGGTGGTCCGCACCAAGCATTTCTTCTTCAACCCCATGACCGTGGAGGAAGCCATTCTCCAGATGAACCTGGTGAACCACAACTTCTTCGCCTTCCGCAACGAGGACGAGAACGGTGCTTACTCCGTGGTGTATAAGCGCAACGACGGCGGCTACGGCCTGATCGTTGACCAGGGTTGATTTCCATAGAATTTCTCTCCCGCCCCCGGCTCCGGCCGGGGGTTGTTTCTTTTTCTGCAATGTACAACCTTCCCGGTCCCCATCCACGCCTTCTGCCTCCCTTCCCGCCGCGAAACCCTCCCACGTCCCCGCGCGCCAGCCGGTGGCGCGCCATGGCCCACGCCCCGACAACAGAACCAAAACCGCGGGATAAAAAGGACTCTCCCGGCGGGGTATCTCTGCCCTTCCCCGGGGTCCAGGGGCTTTGCCCCAGCGCTCTTTTCCCCCCTTTTCTCCGGAGAAAAGGGGCCCCGCCGGAGGCACAGCACCCACGCTGCGCTCCCCACGACCTTCCGATAGAAGGTCTCACCCAAGTGTCACCCATCTACCCACAAAAAATCGCCCCCGGCTTCGGCCGGGGGCGATCCCTTTGTCCTGAATGGTTATGTTACACTCACACCTGCTCCGCGGACACCACAGCAGTAGTCCCGTTCATGGGAGCGGGCTCCTGGCCATAGGGGTTCTCGGGGTCAGCGGACGTGCAGCCAGCCAGCAGAGCCAGGCTCATCAGAGCTGCCATACACAGGGCGATCGCTTTTTTCATGGTGGGTTCCTCCTTTTTCTTCCGGTGCGTCCTCTCTCTCAGACAGGGCCCCTCGGTGCAAACTTACCACAAGTCTCAGTATCTACCCTTTTGGTCTGATTTGCAACCTCAAGTTTCCAACTTACGCTATTTTTATCGTTTTACACCATTTAACCTTGTCGAATTTGTATAAAATCACAAAAGCTATTTGTATAGAATGACCGAATTCTTTGCCGCTTATTGGTCCAACTTCAGGTCCCCGTCCTTGATCCAACCGGCCTTCCGGCAGGGGATGCCGATGAGCCAGGTGAGGACGGCGGGCAGCACGATGCAGATCAGCAGCATGCCCACCCAGTCCAGGCCGGTGATGGCTGCCTTGGTCCCGGCGGCCACATCGTTGACCCAGCCGGTGTACACGCCGATGGGACCCACCATGCCGCAGGTGCCCATGCCGGAGGAGACAGGGGTGCCGTTCATCTCCATGTGGAACAGGCAGGTAGCGATGGGGCCGGTGATGGCGGAGGCCACCGTGGGGGGGATCCAGATGCGGGGGTTGCGGACGATGTTGCCCATCTGGAGCATGGAGGTGCCCAGGCCCTGGCTCACCAGACCGCCCCACTTGTTCTCCCGGAAGGAGAGGACAGCAAAGCCCACCATCTGGGCGCAGCAGCCGGCCACCGCCGCGCCGCCAGCCAGACCCGTCAGGCCCAGGGCCGCGCAGATGGCCGCGCTGGAGATGGGCAGGGTCAGGGCCACGCCCACGATGACGGACACCAGGATGCCCATGAAGAAGGGCTGCAGCTCCGTGGCCCACATGATGAGGTTGCCCACCCAGGAGGCCGCCTGGCCGATGGGGGGTGCGATGAGGTAGGCCGCGCCGATGCCCACCAACACCGTCACGATGGGGGTCACTAAGATGTCGATCTTGGTCTCCTTGGAGACGGCCTTGCCGCACTCCGCAGCGATGATGGCGATGACCAGCACAGCCAAAGGACCGCCTGCGCCGCCTAAGATGTTGGTTGCGTAGCCCACCGGGGCCAGGGAGAACAGGACCAGAGGCGGAGCCTGGAGGGCGTAGCCGATGGCGATGGCCATGGCCGGGCCCACCATGGCCGAGGCCAGGCCGCCGATGGTGTAGGGGGTGGCCCCGTCGCCGGTGCCCAGGGTGACCACCGTGGCCTTCAGGAAGCCGATGCCCACCTGGGTGCCCAGGGTGTTCAGGATGGTGCCCACCAGCAGGGTGCAGAAGAGGCCCTGTGCCATGGCCCCCAGGGCATCCACCCCGTATCGCTTGGCGGAGAAGACGATGTTCTTCCGCGCCAGGAAAGATTTAAAGCCTTCCATGATTGATATCTCTCTTTCATAACAAAAATAGTCTCCACAGCTGTCAAGACAGGTGTGGAGACTATTATAGCCGTTCTCTGTGGGATTGTCAATCCGTTTGGGCGTTTTCTCTCTGGGTGTAGAGGATGCCCAGGTCGGTCAGGTCCTTGCAGACCCGCTCGTAGGCCTCTTCGCTGGGGCAGCGGAGGTTGTGCAGGTGGAGCCCTCCCGTGAGGGAGGACAGCACGGAGGAGTCCCGTGCCTTATCCATGAACTGCTGCACGTCATAGCGGGAGGACAGGCTGAGCTGCCCGGTGAGCTGGCCGTAGATCCGGTGCTCCACCACCACGTCCAGCACGGTGCAGCCGTTGTCCACCATGACCAGCAGCTCCTTTTCCAGGTCGTCCTCGCCCCAGTGGACGCAGGCCACCGTCCGCAGCAGACCGGAGGTCTCCCCCAGCTTGTAGCCTCTGGGGGTGGCCACGATATCCAGCCCGGCGGCCCGGAGCAGGGCGATGTCCCCCACGATGATCTGGCGGCTCACATCGAACTTCCCTGCCAGGGCGGTGGCGCTGATGGGCCGGTCCGCCGTCAGGGTCTGCGAAATGATCTTCCTTCGTTCCTCTGCCTTCATCTGCCACACTCCCTTTTTTCCTGTGGATGAACGGTGTTATTTGTGCTGGGTCAGCAGGTCGTTGCGGATGTCCCACAGCTTCTGGGACAGGTCCACGTAGTAGTTGTGGGGGTTCTCGAACCGCTTCACGGAGTCCCACATGGTGTCCATCTGCTCCTGGCAGTAGGCCTGGATCTCGGGCAGGGTGTAGAGGATGCCCAGGTCGGTCAGGTCCTTGCAGACCCGCTCGTAGGCCTC
>CAYNZG010000157.1:0-4227 GCA_964401525.1 uncultured Ruminiclostridium sp. | reverse complement strand
GAGATGGCCTCGCTGAGGGTGCCGTCGCCTCCGGCCACGACGATCTGGTCGAAGTGCTGCCCCCAGCGAACGATGGCATCGCCTGCGTCCCCCTGGTACTGGGTGGGATAGGCCGTGACCAGGCAGTTTTGCTCGGTCATGGCGTTGATCATGTCAGACAGGCCGGCCCAGGTCTTGTTTTTGCCGGCGTGACGGTTATAGATGAAAAGAACGCGTTTCATAGCAGCCTCCTATTTGCAGAAACTGGAAATCATGGTCTATTCCGAAAGTTCTCTTATTATAGACTGTATCTTTCCCGTTGACAATAGACACTATGGCAGGATATACTACATTTTATAAAGATAGATGATAAAATGGGAGGGTATCTCCGTGAACAAACGAGAATTGCTGGACCGGTTCGCCCGGGACGGCGACCAGCGGCTTCTGCTGGCGCGGGTCTTGGACCAGCAGCAGCGGGCCGACCAGCGGGGGATGCCTACCCACACGGGCTTTCTCTCCCCGGCCGAGCAGACCCAGAGTGCCGACCTGCTCATGGCGGCGGCTCCCGGCCAGGGAGTCCTCTTCGGGGGCTACCCGGACGCGGAGCGGAAGCTGTGGGGCTTTCTGCCCGACTGGCTGGAGGAGGAGACCTGGCGGGAAGGGGAGGACTGCCCTGTCCGGGCCCTGCGGGTGAAGGTCTCCGGCAGCGCGGGTCTGACCCACCGGGACTATTTGGGCTCTCTCATGGGCCTGGGCCTCACCCGGGAAAAGATCGGAGACATCCTCCTCACCGACGAGGGTGCCCAGGTCATCGTCCTGGCGGAGACCATGCCCATCCTGCTGGCCCAGTGGGAGAAGGCCGGGCGGCATCCCGTCCGCCTGGAGGAGATGCCCCTGGCCGACCTGACCCCCGCCCAGGGGGCGGTGAAGAAGGTCCGGGCCACCGTGGCCACCCTGCGGCTGGACGCGGTGCTGGCAGCGGGCTTTTCCGTGCCCCGCAGCCGGGCGGCGGACCTCATCCGGGGCGGCCGGGTGATGGTGGACCATCGCCCCTGCGAAAAGGCGGACAAGGCCGTGGAGGCGGGCAGCGTGCTCACCTGCCGGGGCCTGGGAAAATGCGTCCTCACCGCCGTGGGCGGGACCTCCCGCCGCGGGCGGATCATTTTAGAACTGGACCGTTATATTTAAGCGAAGAAGGGAACGACACATGACCGAAGAGAAGATCGCGCGCATCAACGAGCTGGCGCGCAAGAGCAAGACCGTGGGCCTCACCCCCGAGGAGAAGGCCGAGCAGACCGTGCTGCGCAAGGAGTATCTGGCTGCCGTCCGCAGAAGCCTGGAGGCCCAGCTGGACAACGTCTATATTTTGGAGGACGACGGCTCCGAGACCAAGCTCACCAAGAAGGGACCCAAGTCCTGAAGAACCCGTCAGTATTCGCCCGTCGGGCGAGTCGAACATAAGAGGAGGAAAAAAGTTATGCCCAGTATGTATGTCAACGTGTCCAAGCTGGACCAGGAGAAGAAGGACCTGCTGGCCGAGAAGCTGTATGACGCAGCTGCTCCCGTCCTGAAGGCCCCCCACATCTACACCTTCGTGAAGGAGTATGAGACCCTGTACGAAAACGGCAAGCCCCTGGCCGACCAGAAGATGGTCGTGGTCAACATCGAGGCCGGCCCCACCAAGGAGGAGAAGGTCAACGCCCTGTCCGAGAATATGCTGGGGGCCGTGAAGGAGGTCCTGGGTGAGGACAAGAACCTCACCGTGGTCTTCCACGACAATGGCCTGGACCGCATCGCCATCGGCGGCAAGACCATCGCCACCGCCATGGCCGCAAAGAAGTAAACATCTGCGCAAAAAAGAAGCCTCCCCAGCCGGGGAGGCTTCTTAGCTTTTTAAAACAGGGGGACGCGGTTGATGTCCTGCCAGGTCCGGGCCGATGAGGGCATCGGCCCCTACAAAACGAGTGTTACTGGCGGTCCTTCCCGCACTTCCGCAGGACATCGAACCCGGCAAACAGGCCCAGGCCCAGGGAGAGCAGACCCAGGAGCACCGCCAGGATCCCGTTCAGGTGCCCGTGGCAGACCCCGGTGGCGATTCCCTCACAGACCGCATGGAGCACCAGCAGGACCCCGCCGAGGCGCAGGTCGCGCCGCCTGTTGTTCATGAACCGGCCCACCAGGATGCCCAGCACGACGAAGGTCAAGAAATTTTCGCATAAATAATTTTTCTTACGAGATTTAATTTGCGGAGATAAATTTTACCTATGCTGATATACGTCTTCAAATGGGCGATCTTTGCGTAAAAAGGCTACGGCAATGCACGATTGCCGTAGCCTTTTTATGTAGGATATGGGAGTTGGTGATTACTCCTCCAACTCGAGCATGGGGTAGACCACCGCCAGGGCACCGCCCAGGGTGGAGGTGTTCAGCCACTGGGTGAAGTCGATGACCTTCTCCTCGCCGCCGTCCAGGATGAGGCAGGGGAGCTTGCCGTTCTTCTCCTCCTCCAGGGCGATGAGGGGGACCCAGTGCCAGCGGTCCAGGTTGTCCAGGTTGCCGCTGTCGTAGTTGAGGAAGGCCACCGGCAGGTCTGCATAGAGGGCTTCCGCCAAAAAGTCCCGGCAGGTCTCCAGGGAGGGCCGGGGGGCCTTCTCCCGGTTGGGGATCTCCAGGGCCTTGCCCAGCAGGACGCAGCCCCGGGACAGGGCGAAGCTCCGGCAGCCCAGCACGAAGCTCTCCGCCTGGTCCAGCCCCCGGGCACCGGGGGTCAGGTGAGGCCACAGGGCCTCCATGTAGGACACAAAGTCCGGGCCTGCGGCCGCGGGGGCCATGGGGGCCAGGGCAGGGTGGACTTGGGACAGGTAGCCCAGGATGACGGCGGCGGCGGTGGGGCCGCACCCGGCCCGGCGCTGCCAGCGCAGGGGATACCAGTCCTGGTCAGCCCCCCGGTAGGTCCGGCCGTCCGGGCCGGTCACGGTGCAGTATTCAGGGTGGGAGAGGGTCAGCAGCATGGGGGGACTTCCTTTCTTGGCGGATGGAACGAAAGAGGGGCGGCTCGGCCGCCCCTCTTCTTGAGATTCAGTGATTTTCCGGGTCAGCCATGGCCTGTGCCATGAGGCCCAGGTATTCCTCGACATTTTCCAGGTTCCCGGCCACGTCCTCGTCGGTGAGGGTCTTCTTCACCTTGGCGGGGATACCCACCACGAGGCTCTTGGGGGGGACGATGGTGCCGGAGGACACCACAGCTCCGGCTCCCACGATGGAACCGGCACCGATGACGGCGTGGTCCAGCACCACGGAGCCCATGCCGATGAGGCAGTTGTCTTCCACGGTGCAGCCGTGGAGGATGGCCCCGTGACCCACGGTGACGTTCTCACCCACGGTGATGTCGTTGCCGTGGTCCCCGTGGAGGACGGCGTTGTCCTGGATGTTGGAGTTCTTGCCGATGGTGATCTTCTCCTGGTCAGCCCGGAGGACGGCGTTGTACCAGACACTGACCTTCTCTCCCAGGGTCACGTCGCCCCGGAGGAAGGCCCCGGGAGCGACCCAGGCGGTGGGATGGAGGTTGGCCATAGTCAAACGCTCCTTACTTGCTCAGCACGCGGACGCGGATCACGCCGGACACAGCGGAGACAGCGGAAGCATCCACGTCAGCGTCGGTGTCGATGATGGCGTAGGCATAGTCGCCGCGGGTGTTGGAGGCGGAAGCCACCACGCCGGGCACAGCAGCCAGAACGGCAGCAGCATCAGCACCCTTGGAGATGACGCAGACACGGTTCTTGGCAGCCCATGCCATGGACAGGACGGGCAGGTTCACGGAGTTGACGATGTTGCCGTTGTCCAGGTAATCCTTCACCTGGCGGGCAGCCATCATGGCGCAGTTGTCCTCGGACTCGGGGGTGGAAGCGCCCAGGTGGGGGATAGCGACCACGCCTTCCATGGCAGCGACTTCGCTGTTGGGGAAGTCGGTGACATAGGCAGCGCACTTGCCGGACTCCAGAGCAGCCTTCATGGCAGCGTCGTCCACCAGCTCGCCGCGGGCCAGGTTGATGATGCGCACGCCGTCCTTCATGACGGAGAAGGCAGCCTCGTTGATGGTGTGCTTGGTGGTGGGCAGCATGGGCAGGTGCAGGGTAACATAGTCAGCAGCTGCAAAGGCCTCGTCCATGGTGGCGACCACTTCCACAGCGGGGTCCAGGCTCAGAGCGTTCTTCACGGACAGGAAGGGGTCATAGCCCACGACCTTCA
>CAYNZG010000156.1:0-4236 GCA_964401525.1 uncultured Ruminiclostridium sp. | reverse complement strand
TTATCACCGACGAAGCTCGTAACTACAAGCTGTCCGTCCTGGGCCCCCAGATCTCTCCCACCTATGCAGTTCTGGATCCCGAACTGATCATGACCGCTCCCGCTTCCGTGGCTGCTGCTTGCGGCGTTGACGCTCTGATCCACGCTATGGAGTCCTACATCAACACCGATGCTAACCCCTTCTCCATGGCTATGGCTGAGAAGGCAATGGAGCTGATCGGCGGCAACATCCGTAAGTTCGTCGCTCGCCGCAACGACGTCGACGCTGCTTGCGCTATGATGCTGGGTTCCACCTTCGCAGGTATCGCATTCGCTAACAACCGTCTGGGCGACATCCACGCTATGTCTCACCCCGTGTCCGCATTCTATCATGTCGCTCACGGCGTGGCAAACGCTGTCCTGATGCCCACCATCTTCGAGTTCAACGCTCTGGCTGCTGACGAGCGCTATGCTACTATCTATCAGTACATCACTGGTAAGGAAGCTGGCGAGGACTTCGTGCCCCAGATGCTGTGTGACGCTCTGCGCGAGCTGAACGCTGACCTGGGCATCCCCGCTTGCCTGGCTGACGTCGGTGTTGCTGAGGACAAGATCCCCCAGATGGCTATCGACGCTATGAAGTCCGGCAACGTCCTGGTCAACCCCAGACTGACCACCGTGAAGGACGTCGAGGCTCTGTATCACAAGGCTATGTACAAGTAATCCTTTTTCAAGGATCTTCAAAAGAGACCGGCTTAGGCCGGTCTCTTTTTTCGTCCGCAAAAACTCCTTGGTATGGGCCGATCTCCTCTATCAGCCCGTCCCAGCAGGATTTTGATCACGATCCCGCGCGCCGAGCCGGTAAGCACGCCATTGTGCCTGCCGCCAAAGAGCCGCAGGCACAATGGCAGAAATGGATCATAACCCCCACAGGATATCTCACCACCTCAACGGGGTCCAGGGGCTTTGCCCCGGCGCTCTTTTCCCCCATTTTCTCCGGAGAAAATGGGGCCCTGCCGGAGGCAACGTTCTGGGAAGGTTCCCCTTTTATCCCTTTGGAAATCGACTTTCAGCCGGTCTCTTTTTTATGCTCACCGGGTCTTTCACTTTTAAGAAAAGGTGGTATAATAAAGGAATCAGCAAAGCAATGAAGGAGGCATCGTTTTATGGACACCACTACCCGCGCGCAACTGAATGACCTGCTTCGGTCCTGCTGCGTGTCTCCCGATACCATGGACCTTCGCACCATGACCCAGCTTTTTCTCTCGCAAATGCGGATCGCATTGTACGGCGGAAAAGCCTCCATCCCCATGCTGCCCACCTTTTTAAAGCCCTTCGGGCAGCTCCCGGACGGCGAGCCTGTGGCTGTGGCCCAGGTGGATGACGAGCAGGTCCAGGTCTGTCTCGTGACCTTCCGGGACGGACAGCCCACCCTTTCCGAGCAGGACAGCTTCCCCGTCCCCGGCCGGGAATACCCCGCACCCTTAGAAGACCTGGTCTTCGCCGTGGCGGAGCTGTTGGAACCGCTGCTGGACCGCGCCCAGTCCGTGGCCCTCTGTCTCCCCTTCCCCGTGGACTATGACGGCAAGGGGGACGGCCGCATCCGCCGCTTCCCCGCCACCATGATGGTCAGCGACTTTGCAGACAAGCCCGTTTTGGCTCTCCTGCGCCAGGAGCTGGCCGACCGGGGCCTGCCGGAAAAGCACCTGGTGATGGTCAGCCAGCCCAACGCCGTCCAGCTAGCCGCTGCCGTCTTCTCCCCTGGTCAGAGCCGCTACCAGGGCATCACCTGGGGCAGCACCATCGACGGAGGCTTCGCCGCGCCCGGCAGCATCATCCTGCGCTGGCTGGCTATCCCCGGCCACCTCATGCTCATGGACTGCGGCTTTTCCAGCTTTGAACAGATCCCCTTCGGCATGGCCGATCTTCCCAAGGACCGGGACTGCTACGGTCCCGGCCTGGACCTGCTCCTGAAGACCACCTCCACCGACTACCTGGGGGACACCTTCCGCCTGGTGATGCTCAAGGCCGCCGAGCGCAAGCTGCTGTCCTTTGGATGCAGCCGGGATATCCTGTCCCTGACCACCTTGGACCTGCACACCGTGCTGGAATTCCTGGCGGACCCCGTGAACGGCGGCACCATCGCCCACTTCTGCCGAGAGCCGGAGGACCGGGAGATCGGCCTGGTGATCGCCAACGCCGTGTTGGACCGGGCCGCCCGACTGGTGTGCGCCATGGTCTCCGCCATGGCAGAGTTCGGCGGTATCGGGAAAGATCCCGCTGCTCCCGCCTGCCTGGGTGCCTGGGGCGATGCTTTGGAGACTCCCCTAAAAGCCCGGCTGGAGACCCTGTTAGAGCAATTCACCCGTGATGTCCTGGGCCGTCACCTGACGCTGGTCACTGCCCCGGATATGCCGGCTGTCGGCGCAGCCGCAGCCGCCCTGTACAACCGCTGACCCCTTCAAAAAACACAAAGGAGAACTGCGCATGAAAATCATCGGCATCAACGGCAGCCCTCGCGCCAACGGCAACACCAAAGCCGCCCTGGACGTGATGGGCCAGGTCTTCGCCCAGGAGGGCATCGACTTTGAGGTCCTCCACATCGGCCATCAGCTGGCCCCCTGTTCCGGCTGCTTCCGCTGTGCCAAGACCCACAGCTGCATCCTCCCCGACGACGGCCTCAACGCAATGTATGAAACGCTCGCCCAGGCGGACGGCGTGGTCTTTGGCTCGCCGGTCTACTTCGCCTCCATGACCAGCGGGATGCGCTGTTTCCTGGACCGGATGGGGGCCATCGACATGAACAACGGCCGGAAGTTCCGCTTTAAGGTCGGCGTTCCCCTGGTGGTGGCCCGCCGGGCCGGCGCAGTGAACGCCATCGACGACCTGATGCACTACATCAACTACGCCCAGATGATCGTCCCCGGCTCCCTCTACTGGCCCCTGGTCTATGGCAACAAGCCCGGCGAGGTGGCTCAGGATCCCGAGGGCATCCAGACCGTGCAGGTCCTGGCTCAGAGCATGGCCTATGTGATGAAGGTCATGGCCGCCGGGAAGGACCAGGTCCCCACCCCGGACCTGCCCCGGAAGGTCTACACCAACTTCGTCCGCTGAGAGGGTCTGCCCATGAACAAGAAACTGCTGCTCGTCTCCCTGGTCATGGTCCTGCTGTGCGTCCTGCTCACCGCCCTGGGCATCCGCCACGAGGCTACCTCCTCCGGTCTCCAGCAGAAGGACAACCCGGAGGCCCAGTCCACCCAGCAGACCGCCGGAGAGGTCCCGGATCCCATCACCGCCACCCTGGCCGTCTGCGGCGATGTCATGAGCCACTCCCCCCAGACCAACGATGCCTATGACTCTGCCACCGATACCTACAGCTATCTGAACTGCTTCCAGTATGTCCGGCCCTGGATCGAGGAGGCCGACTACGCCGTGGCCAACTTCGAGACCACCCTGAACGGCCCGCCTTATTCCGGCTATCCCCAGTTCTGCGCGCCGGATGCCCTGGCCTACAACATGAAGGAGATCGGCTTCGACTTGGTGACCACGGCCAACAACCACAGCATGGACAAGGGGTTCAACGGCGTGGTCCGCACCCTGGATACCCTGGATGCTGCCGAGCTGGCCCACGTCGGCACCTATCGCACCCAGGAGGAGTTTGACGCTGACAAGGGTGTCAAGCAGGTGGACATCAACGGCATCAAGGTGGCCTTCCTGGGCTACACCTACGGCACCAACGGCATCCCCGTCAACGCTGACAACAACTTCTGCATCAACCGCTTCAACACCGACTACATGGCAGAGTGCGCCGTGCTGGACGAAGAAAAGCTCACCACGGAGCTGTCCTATGCGGAGAGCCTGGGCGCGGACCTGGTGGTGGTCATGCTCCACTGGGGCATCGAGTATCAGACCACCCAGAACGCCTACCAGGACCAGGTGGCCGATTTTCTTCTGGCCAACGGCGCGGACCTGATCCTTGGCAGCCACTCCCATGTGCCTCAGCCCCTCATGGAGCGGACCGTCACCCTGGCGGACGGCACAGAGAAGACCGGCTACGTCTGCTATTCCCTGGGGAATTTCATCTCCAACCAGAGCCCCGACACGGTGCAGCAGAACTACACCGACACCACCGCCCTGCTGAACCTGGAGCTCACCAAGAACTTTGAGACCCAGGAGACCACCGTCACCGCCGCGAACTACGTTCCCCTGCTGGTCCTGAACCGCGGGGCCAGCGCAGCTGATCGCTATGTCATCCTGG
>CAYNZG010000155.1:0-4264 GCA_964401525.1 uncultured Ruminiclostridium sp. | reverse complement strand
CCTGTGACCCCATGCTTGTAAGGCATGTGCTCTCCCAGCTGAGCTATGCTCCCGTCTGTCTCGGTGGAAACCACCTCAAGCGACGTTGTTTATTATACTGAGGAAGCATGGATTTGTCAATAGGTTTTTAGAAAAATTTCAGCGTTTTTTCAACTTTGCCGGGGCCGTTTTTAACGGCCCCGGCAAAGGAACGGTCTCCCGCTTACATCGAGGCCAGCAGGGCCTCCAACTCATCTTTTTCGAAGACGTGGACGGTGTCGCAGAACTGGCAGCTCATCTCTGCCCGGCCCACCTCGTCGATGAGGTCCCGCAGCTCGGTCTTGCCCATGCTGACCAGAGCGCCGCGCATCCGCTCCCGGCTGCAATAGCAACGGTATTCCACCGGCACGGTCTCCAGGACCTCCACGTCAAAGGCCGACAGCACATCCTTCAGCAGCTCTTCGGCGGTGACGCCCTTGCTCAGGTGGTTGGTCACCTGGCCCACCCGCTGGATGCCGGCCTCGATCTTGTCGATATCCTCCTCGCTGGCCCCGGGCAGGAGCTGGATGAGGTAGCCGCCGGCAGCAGCCACGGACAGGTCCCGGTCCACCAGAACGCCCAGGGCGCAGGCCGTGGGGATCTGCTCGCTTTCGGCAAAATAGGCCGTGATGTCCTCGGCGATCTCCCCGGAGGTCAGGGGGATGGTGCCCACATAGGGCTCCTTCATGCACAGGTCCTTGATGACGGTGATGGACCCCTGGGTGCCCACGGCAGAGCCCACGTCCAGCTTGGCCGGTCCCTTCAGGGGCAGGTCCACCAGCCCATTCTGCACATAGCCGCGGACATTGCCGCCGCTGTCCGACACAGCCAAAATGTTCCCCAGGGGGCCGCCGCCGCTGATGCGGACGGTGACGGAGCCATCCTTCTCCTTGAGCTGCTGGCCCATCATGGAGGTGGCCATCAGGGTGCGGCCCAGGGCCGCCGTTGCCACCGGCAGGGTGTTGTGGATCTCTCTGGCCCGCTGGACCAGGTCCCGCCCCTGGATGGCCATGGCCTTCACCGGCGCATCCTTGGCGATCATTCTTACGATATAATCCATGGTTCGTTCTCCTCGTTATAACTTGGGTTCTTTGGGCTTCCGGGCGGTGAAGAAGATCCGCGCTTCCTCCGGCCCGGGGGCCTGGAAGGTCAGCTCACCATAGGTATGGATGTCCACGAACCCAGCTTCCTGCAAGAAATCCTTCAATTCTTCTACGGTATAGGCATACTCCTCGTGGACCTCGCCGTCCCGCTCCCAGAGCTCCTCCTCCACCTGCTGGAACACATCCATCGCATAGGTGCAGACCCGGCGGTCCCGGTCGTACTCCGTCCGCCAGACGCAGTAGGCCTCGTCGGTCTCGTCCAGGAACATCCCGCCGTCCAGGCTCTCCAGGTGGGCGGGGGTGTGGACATCAAAGACAAACAGCCCGCCCGGCTCCAAAAAGAGCCGCACCCGCTGAAAGGCCCGGCGCAGGCTGGTGGGTTCGGTGACGTGGTTCACGCTGTCCAGCAGGCAGACGCAGGCATCCACCGTGCCGTAAAGGTCCAGCTCCTCCATGGGCTGGCACAGGAAGATGGGCGGCTCCACCCCTTCGGGCAGGGTCTTTTCCGCTGCCATGGCCAGCATATCCGGGGAAAAATCCACGCCTATCATCTCATAGCCCCGCTGTGCCAGCAGGAAGGACATGGTCCCCGTGCCGCAGGCCAGGTCCAGGACTGTGTGGACAGGTTGGTCCACCCGGGCAAAGCAGGCCTCTAAAAAATCCGCCCAGGCCGGATAGTTCACGTCCTCTGTCATGGCATCATAACAGTTGGCCAGGGCGTTGTAGGTCCCTTCAAAGTCATTCACAGCTCTTTTTCTTCTCCTCCTCCCAGAATCCATCCACTCTGGGCAAGATAGCCTGGTATCCCTCCGCGCCGTATTGCAGGCAGCGGTTGACCCGGCTGATGGTGGCGCTGCTGGCTCCGGTCCGCTTGAGGATATCCTGATAGATCATCCCCTCCCGGAGATACATGGCCACCTCCAGCCGCTGCTCCATGGCCTTCAGCTCGCTGACCGTACACAGGTCCTGTAAAAAGCGGCGGCACTCCTCCACCGTCTCCAGTTGGAGCAAGCTCTGGCAGAGCAGGTCGTGATCTGTCTTGGACGATCTCTTCATGAAATGCCCCTCCTTTTCCAACGATCATTTCCTATATTTTATCAAGTTAAATCGCGAATGTAAAGGGATAGAGAACAGAATTTCCCCCCGCAAAACAAAATGAAATTTTTTATCTTCTGTCTTGCATTTCAAAAGTGATAGGATTATAATACTGACTGCATAAAAGACAATTCATATCGTTCCCCTTCCCTGAGCCGGGAACGGTTAGGAGGCTTCCTCATGGTAAAAGCGATCGTCGGCGCCAACTGGGGCGACGAAGGAAAAGGAAAGATCACCGACCTGCTGGCGGAGCAGTCAGACATCGTCATCCGCTATCAGGGCGGTGCCAACGCCGGGCACACCATCATCAATGAACACGGCCGCTTCGCCCTGCACACCCTTCCCTCGGGCGTGTTCTATCCCCACATCACCAACCTCATCGGAAACGGGGTGGCCCTGGACATCCGAAAGCTGGCCGCTGAGCTGAACAGCCTCGCCGAAGCCAAGGTCCCTGCCCCGAAGCTCCTCATCGCCGAGCGCGCGCAGCTCCTCCTGCCCTACCATGTCCTCCAGGACACCTACGAGGAGGAGCGGCTGGGCGGCCACGCCTTCGGCTCCACCAAGAGCGGCATCGCCCCCTTCTACTCCGATAAATACGCCAAGATCGGCATCCAGGTCTGTGACCTCTTCCACGAGGACCGGCTAAAGGAAAAGCTGGACCACGCCTTAGCGATCAAAAACATCCTCTTCGAGACCATGTACCACAAGCCCGCCATAGACGGTCAGGCCCTCTTCCAGGAGCTGCTGGATCTGCGGGAGACCATCCGCCCCTATGTGGGCGACACGGTGGCCTTCGTCCACCAGGCCCTGCAGGAGAACAAGACCATCCTCCTGGAGGGCCAGTTGGGAGCCATGAAGGACCCCGACCTGGGCATCGTCCCCATGACCACCTCCTCCCATACCCTGGCCGGGTTTGGCTGCGTGGGCGCGGCCATCCCGCCCGCCGCCCTGCAGGAGGTCATCTGCGTCACTAAGGCCTACTCCTCCTGCGTCGGCTCCCAGACGGAGCCCTTCCTCAGCGAGGTCCTGGGTCAGGTCGGCGACGAGCTCCGCCGCCGGGGCGGGGACAAGGGCGAGTTCGGTGCCACCACCGGGCGGCCCCGCCGGGTGGGCTGGTTCGACGCGGTGGCTACCCGCTACGGCTGCATGATCCAGGGTGCCACCGAGGTGGCCCTCACCTGTCTGGACGTGCTGGGGTATTTAGACGAGATCCCCGTCTGCACCGCCTATGAGATCGACGGCACCCGCATCCGGGACTTCCCAGTGCCCGCCCTGCTGGAGCGGGCCAAGCCGATCTTCACCACCCTCCCCGGCTGGAAGTGTGATGTGCGCGGCATCACCCGCTATGAAGACCTGCCCCCGGAGGCCAAGGCCTATGTGGCCTTCCTGGAGCAGGAGATCGGCGTTCCTATCCGCATCGTCTCCACCGGCCCGAAGCGTCATGAGATCGCCTATCGCGTTTCACCGTAAACGATTCGCTTTCCTTTCCCCAAAACGAGTCACGCCCCCGTCCGAAAGGACAGGGGCGTGACTCGTTGATACAAATTTTTATGCCTGGGGGGCAGGGGGTACAGTGGGTTTGCCCGTTTCGGGCTTCTTGACGGTCTCGAACACACCGGTGGCCAGACCGGCGATGCCCTGGATCTCCGAGGGGATGATGATCTTGGTGGCCTTGCCGTTGGCGGCGGCCTGGAAGGCCTCCAGGGCCTTGAGCTTAATGACCTGGTCGTTGGGGCAGGCCTCGTTCAGCAGCTTCAGCGCGTCGGACATGGCCTGGTTCACCTGCAGGATGGCCTGGGCCTCTGCCTCGGCGGCCATGATGCGGGCCTGCTTTTCGGCGTCTGCCCGCAGGATACGGGAGGCCTTCTCGCCTTCTGCTACCAGGATCTGGCTCTGCTTCTGGCCCTCGGCCTGAAGGATGGATTCCCGGCGTTCCCGCTCGGCGCGCATCTGCTTTTCCATGGCGTTCTGGATGTCCTTGGGGGGCAGGATATTCTTCAGCTCCACGCGGTTGACCTTGATGCCCCAGGGGTCGGTGGCCTCGTCCA
>CAYNZG010000154.1:0-4264 GCA_964401525.1 uncultured Ruminiclostridium sp. | reverse complement strand
TGGAGCCCATCGGCGAGCTGAAGGTCACCATTCCCGACAGCTACCTGGGCGATGTCATGGGCGACCTGAACAAGCGCCGCGGCCGCGTCATGGGCATGAACCCCACCGGCGACGGCGAGCAGATCCTGGAAGCTGAAGTGCCCATGGCTGAGATGACCTCTTACGCCATCGACCTGCGCTCCATCACCCAGAGCCGCGGCTCCTTCACCTTCGAGTTCGTCCGCTACGAGGAAGCTCCTCCCGCAGCCCGCGACAAGGCCATCGCTGACGCTAAGGCCATCCAGGAAGAGGGCTAAGCTCTCCTCTCCTGCATCATTAAACTAGTAAAACCGTGCGTACCCATCGGTACGCACGGTTTTTGATACATTCAATAGTGGTCGATGTCCTCATCCGTCATTCCGCCACAGGTCTTGAACCACGATCCCGCGCGCCCAGCCGGTGAGCGCGCTATGGACAGCCTGCCGATCCAGAGCCGCAGGCACGATGGAAAGATACGACCCACAGCCCCCACAGATCGCTTCCCGCCTCAACGAGGTCCAGGGGCGAAGCCCCGGCGCTCTTTTCTCCCCATCAGCGGCGCGCAGGAGCGTAGTCTTGACCCTATAGCAAAAAATGTGCGTACCACTATGGTACGCACATTTTTTCTTATCAGGATGCCCGGCTCACTTCGCCGGTGGCACAGTTCAGATAGTATACGCCGGTGTCGGTGGTGACTTCCCACAGGGGGACCAGCACCGTGCGGCCCTCCTGGCCAGCATCGCTATAGCCCTCCTGGATGGCCTCGAGGCGTGTGCTGTTGACTTCTAACGCTTCCAGGCCCTGCACCAGATCCACCACCAAGGTCAGGGGCTGCCGGGCCGCCTGGATCTCCCAGAGGGTCTTGTCCCCCTCTAAGGTCGCGGGGGCCTCCGCCAGCAGATGCTTGCTCGGGTCAGCCTTGGCATCCTGCAGTAAGCTGTTCCAGGGTATGATATCCTCGTCGGCTGCGATCCCGTGGTCCTCCAGATAGGCCAGGGCCTGGGCGCGGCCCTCCTGCTCATACTGGGCATAGGTGTGATTCTGCCGCAGCACCAGCCCCAGCAGGATGACGTTCACCAGGGCCAGCAGGATGATGACTGCCCATTTCAGTTTCGCTCGTTCCATAGGCCCTCCTTATCCGCCACGGACCGCCCAGGCGGGGGTGATCCGGTCCGCCTGGCCGCTGTCCCAGTAATACAGCCGGAGTTCCTTGCCCTGCTGCTCCAGGGAGGCCGCCGCTGCCACCGCCTGCACCTCCGGCAGGACGGCGCAAGTGGTCTCCGTGGCCTGATACTGGCGGAGATGGACCTCGAAGGAGGCCAGGTCCGCCCCCTGGAAGACGAAGCGGGCCGCCCAGCCCTCTTTCCAGAGCTGGACCTGCGCGCCGTCCAACAGGTAGGTGAAGGTCAGCTCCACACCGCCGTCGTTCAGGGTCTCCACGCTGCAGCAGCGAAGCTGCCCCTGGGTCTCGATGCTCTCGGTCAGGCAGTCTAAGAGCTCCTCCGCCTTGCGCTGGAGGTCTAACTTGCGCTGGGACTGGGCCTGATAGCGGGCCTCGCCGTCGTCCGGCCCGTGGAAGCTGATGGTCCCGTCCTCCTGGATGCGGAGGGTGTCCGCCCCTTCCCGGATGACGACGCTGTCCGCCGATTCATAGACTGCCGAGGCCCGGACATTGAAGTCCAGCCGCTCCAGCAGCGCTTCCCGGTCGATGGTCTCCACCGGTGCGCTGACCTGATATTCCCGGCCCACGGGGGCCTCCGGGAGGACGATGGTGTACCCGGGCAGGGTGGCGGCCAGGTCCTCCCGCTCAAAGGCAAACTGCCCTCCGTTGGCATCCAACTGCTTCAGCGTCTTCGGGACCGCGAAGGCCAGGTCCTTGACCTCGCCCTGATAATACACGTCCGCCGTCTGGTCATAGTAGCAGACCGACTCCACCCAGCCACTGTGACCGGTGAGGAGAAACACCCGGCCCTCCCCATTGCTGTCGAAGGGGATGTTATAGAGAAAGTCATAGCAGACCCAGTTCTCCCCCTGGAGCATAGCCTGCTGCCAGTCCTCTGCCGACACGGTGTCCGGCTCCTCCATCATGGAAAGGGCTTGCAGCAGGAGTTGGTCCAGGCCGCTGTGGTACAGCTCCTCTGCCGCCGCCTGGTCATAATGGACACCGTACCGGCCCTGCTCGGTCTGGGCCAGCAGAGCCACGGGGATCTCCCGGGAGAGGAGGGTCCCCTCAAAGCCGGAGGCCGAGATGCTGCTTCCCTGGCCCTGAGTCTGGCCGGTCATCCCCTGAAAAAGGCCCGTCTGGCCCACCAGAAGCAGAGCCGTGCAGGAGAGCAGGGCGATGGCGATGTTCTGCAGGCGGTCCAACCGCCGCGGTCGGCCTGTCTGCATCATACGCGGGGCCCTCCTACCAGCAGCTCCATGCGTACCGTGGTGCCGGGGCCTTCCCGCTCCACCAGAGTGAGGCTGCCCTCATGGCGCTCGATGATCTCCTGGGCGATGGACAGACCCAGGCCGGTGCCGCCGGACTCCCGGGACCGGGCCTTATCCACCCGGTAGAACCGCTCGAAGATTCGCTGACGGTCCTCGGCGGGGATGCCGATGCCGTTGTCCTCCACCTCCAACCACACCTTGTCCCGGGTCCGTCCGGCCAACATCAGGATGCGGCCGCCGTCGGGGGTGTACTTGATGGCGTTGGAGAGGATGTTCATGATGACCTGCAGCACCCGTTCCCGGTCGGCCCGGATCATCGGCAGGTCCTCGTCGGCCAGCAGCTTGAGCTGGTGGTCATGCCGCTGGGCTTCCAGCAGGACCGCCTGATAGCTGTCCCGCAGCACTTCCCCAAAGGGGAAACTGGTAAAATTCATTTGGCTGTGGCCAGAGTCGAACCGGGACAGAGTCAGCAGATCCCGGACGATGTGGGTCATGCGGTCGCTCTCGTTGAGGATGACCCCCAAGAAGTTGGCCATCATCTCCGGGGGCAGATCCGGGTTCTCCGCCAGGGTCTCCGCATAGCTGCGGATGTTGGTCAGAGGGGTGCGCAGCTCGTGGGACACGTTGGCCACGAACTCCTTGCGCATGGTCTCGTTCTTCACCTGTTGGGTCACGTCGTGGACCACCACCAACACACCGGCCTGCTTCTCCCGGTCGAAGGGAGCCAGCAGCAGCAGCAGGGAGCGGTCGCCCAAGAGAGTCTCGCTGTCCAGGCAATCCTCCTCCAGGTCCAGGATGTCCTCCAGGGGGGCGATCTCCCCAAAGAGGTCGTCATAGCGGACCGCTCCCCCCACGGGGATCTCGGTGTTCAGCATCTCCTCCGCCGCCGGGTTGGAGTGGATGACCTCGCCGTCCCGGTTGAAGGCCACCACGCCGTCGGTCATGTGGAGGAAGAGGGTGCTGAGCTTGGTCCGTTCGTTCTCCACCGCCTGGATGGTCGTCTGGAGCTGCCCGGCCATGTTGTTGAAGGCGTCGGTGAGCAGGCCGATCTCATCGTGGGAGGAGACCTGGATCTCATGGTCGAAGTCCCCCTCGGCCACCCGCTTGGCCCCTCGGGTCAGGGCCCGGATAGGCGTGACCATGGCCCGGGACAGCAGGAAGGACAGCAGCACCGAGATGATCAGGCCAAAGACCAGGGCCTCCAGGATCAGCCGGAAGATCTCGCTGTTCAGGTCCTGCACCGTCCCCCGGTCGTCCAGGATGTACAGGATGAAGGACTGGCCTCCCCGCTCGATGGGGATGGCCAGGTCCATATAGCTGGCGGTCAGGTCGTCCCGGGTCCCGACCTCGCCTTCGTTCATAGCAGTGTAGAGGTTGGGGGTCATCTCCGGGGACCGCCCCTCCTCCTCGCTGGACCCGGCCAGATAGGTGCAGTCGGCCGCGTCCAGGATGTAATAGTTCCGGTTGCTGCCGTTCACGCCCAGCTGCCACATATAGGTCTTCAGGACCTCGTCCAGGGCCTGGACCGGGTCGGTCTCTCCCTCCTTGGAGGTGACCAGGTCCTTCACCAGGGCCGTGTCGTCCCCAAAGACATCTGCCATCTGCGAATAGAAATCATTCAGGTAGAAGCGGTTGACAGAGTTGGTCAGGAAGGCGCCGATGATGGTCATGAGACTCACCACCAGCAGCACCATGATGAGCACCAGCTTCATGTGCAGGCTTCTCAGCACCTCGCTCACGCTCCTCCCTCAGTCATTTTGGAAATAGTAACCGGCTCCCCGGCGGGTCATGATGTAGCGGGGCTGGGCGGGGT
>CAYNZG010000153.1:0-4278 GCA_964401525.1 uncultured Ruminiclostridium sp. | reverse complement strand
CACCTCTAATTTCAAATCTTTTTCCATAATAACCTCCATGCGATTAATAAAATTATATATAATTTTATCACGGAAGCAGAAAAGAATTGCCGCATATTTGCGTCAATTCTTTTCTTGGTAAAAATCCATATTATGTTGTATCAATTTCTTTATATCTTCTCTTACATTTTCCGGTGCCACAACTTCTGCGTATTTCAACCCAAGCAGCCATCCAAGCAAAATAACGGAGGCGACTGCATTAAATGTCACCAACAACATGCCATCTGCTTCCTCAGAAATCGTTATCCTTTTACCAAATTGATCTATAAACGCCCCAACTAATGTTTCCGGAATCCTAACAGTTACTGCCAGCTCCTTACCGGAAAACATTCCCATTCGTCTCGATACGTATGTGTTTGCATTAAAGCTTCTGAACTGACTTTTTCCTTCTCTTAGATTTTCAGATAACTGAATATTAGCCAGCTTATCTACCCTATAATTCCTTTCACTCAATACACCGTCTTTTTCTTTTACATCATAACCATACAAATAATATCGGTCATCAGCCCATATTAACGCCCAAGGATTCATGCTATATCTTCTTTCAGACTTCTTTACCAATCTTTTATGTTTATCCCAACCCATATAATCAAAACTAATCTGGACACCCTTGGCTAAAGCTTCCTGAATCAAATTTACATTGTAGAGAATTTTGGTATTCTCTGCCTTCGCTACATTGATTCCTAACACACTTCGAACTAATTCTGCAGAGTCATACATACTCATAGTACTCTTGAGTTTGTCAAGCATCTTGTCGGCAACGCCTTTCTCAATAAAATTAGATGCATTGACAGAATCGATAATAAGCTTCATCTCTTCCTTTTCCAAAAGCCTGTTTCCGATAAAGTAGCGAGCATTCCTTCCTCGACCGGAAATCACATCCACACCTAATTCATTTCTTAATTGCATTATATAGCGCAGAATACTGTCCTCACTGCAGAAATGACCTTCAGCTTCCATATATACCAATATATCCCGCATAGAAATTTGGTGTTGCTCATCTGTATACTTTGTCAGGATTTTATATAATGCTAATGCTCTGTTTTTGCTGAAATCAGTCATAGGCAGCTCCTTTTGTTTACTTTTTTACACCAAAACATCCTTCGCTATCAAAATATATACTTTCTCACAACGCAATCATATCCGTCTCATCTATACAAGCTTATATATTATTTTATTAGTATTACCTTCCTTTATAAGCACTCCAACGTCAACCAGTATACTCAGATATCTATATGTTGTAGATGTAGATTTCCCCAAAACACCTTCAGCTTCTTTTGGAGTTATCTCTTTTTTATTCTCTAACACAGGTATTAACGGCTGAATTTTCTTGAAATCAACTTCGGTCAAAACTTCGGTCAAAACTTCGGTCAAACTTCGGTCATTTATTTGAACGAAGTTGCCCGGTTCTTCAACAGCAGCCTTTTTCATTTGGAGTTCTAGCGTCACCTGATTCAAGCCGGTATTCTCTACAAGCTTCGGCTCAATCCACCCCTCAGCTTCCCAAGTTGCAAGAATCGTAGGAAAACCCGAACCCGCATTATCTCCAAAACCTACCATTCTGAGCATAGTCTGCATGTGCGGATTACGGGGCTTTGAATTACCACCGCGGAAAATGTCTTCTATCGGCAATTTCAATATTCCCGGATTGGTAAATTCAAAGGATTTATTTTTCTTAATAATCTTCAAAGTTCCGGCATCCATCAGATAATCTGCATGAATAATAAGATTAACAAATGCCTCGCGTACTGCTTTATGAACCGGGGTTTCATCAATACGCTGAATTCCTTCTAACTTAAATGGTTTAGGCAAATCTTCTGTCAATTTGGGTGTAACCTTCGAAAAGAAATTAAAAAGATTATTTTCCCAGGTTCCGTCATAGGTGATTCTGTCATTCCAGCGAACATCCACTGTAACCTCAGTTTCATTGCGGTAATCCATAAATATATTGGAAAATCTTTCTCTAATTGCCTGACCGGTTCCAAACATCATAAGCCCTGCAAGTGTCAGCCCTTCCACACTGGTTTTGCGATCTTTTCTGTATCCGCCAAGCTTTTCCAAAAATGACTTATCATCAAGCGGATTCCATACATGTCCATCATTTCTGATTTCAAACACCTGACGATATTTTCTAAGCGTTTCCTTATCAATGTCATCCATGGTGTAATATTCCAAAATTGTACCATCATTACCTTCAGGATTCTGGTCTCTAATCATACCTCTGATTTCATGCTCCGTAGCATGATAATCACCTTCATGATTTCTCTTAAAGGTTCCCTTGTACGGATTCTCTCCCACATACACCGGGCGCATATTAAATTCCGCTCTCGGAACATGTATTACAAGCAAAGTAATACCGTCACCTTCTACTTTGAATACATCTTCATCTTTCAATACATTCACATTAACCTTGTTTCCGTTAATGGTGTTCCAAAAATCTTCTTTTTGCTTATCAGGATTTTCAATTCCTTGCAGCACAAATCTTTCTTCCGGATTGGTCTTGGTTTTATCTTCCTTAACACCCAGAATAATACAGCCACCTTTTGTATTGGCAAATGCAGAATACGATTCATAAACAGAAGCCGGTACCTTTGACTCTGCCTTTTTACACTCTATATCTACTTTTTCGCCTTGGTATATGAGGCTTTTTAACTCCTGCATGTCCATAGTGACACCTTCTTTCTAAACATTCCCGTATCAAAATTATTACCCATAAATTATTACTTTAACTCAACAAAGATTATTGTTTCATCAAAGCTGCATATTTCAGCACCCTAAATGCCTGAGCCGGTTTCTTTGCAAATTCATTCAGCGAGACTTTCTTAACAATATTCCCATCCCGCAACACCACAATATCTCCATCTGCGAAAACAAAGCGACATGTGTCAGTATTAAATGCAATCACTTCATCTTCACCTTCAATATCCGGATTATTGATATGTCTTTTAAGTTCTGAATATAGTCTATATTCTTCTTCGCACCTAAATAAAAGTTCCTTAACATATTCACTATGTTTTAGTAAAAACATATTAGTAAACTCTATAACAAATCCAGATTCCTTAGGTCTTATCGGTTTACCGGTCTCATTGATTTTTGTAATATCTTTCCATTCACGAACACATATCTTATAATAAAGTTCTTCAGGATTATCCCTTGTCATCGGAACTTCTACAATATTTTTTCTCGGAACCGGCTCCATTGTCAAAACCTCACCAAAATATCGAATCTGTCCTCGTTTTTCAAATTTATTGTCAGTCTGATAAAGTGCAACCCAATGAATCGGAAGTTTATTTTTCGCAATTCTCTTAGCCGGAACATAATAAAATTTCTTTTCAAAGCATATATCAAATTGATTTTTACTTCTGAACGTTCCAATCATAACATCACGCTTATCCCAGTCAACATGGATAAGCTTCTCTTCTATACCTCTCGGCAACGTTGTCCTCTCAAAAGCAGATTCCTTAGAATCACTAATAAGTTCCGACAATAGCTTTTGAACCAACTGCGTAGCTCCCGGCAAAAATGGCAGACCACCAATATTTACTGAATCAATACTCTTATAAAACCTGTGGTTTTTATACTTTTCTTCATCATCATACGGAAAGAGAATATATGCACCGAACATGGTTTTTTCAAAGGTAAATCGAGACTTCTGATTTTCATATACAATCGAATCTCTATACCTATGCATCGTATTAATATCATCTACTTTAGGTCCCGGGTTATCATCAGGATAGAAATTATTGGAAGGATCTGTCTCAATTCGATATTTTGCATCAAAAACATATTTATATGATATATCTGCTCCGTTTTTCTCCAACTCCAACACGTTATCCGGTTTCTGATTTACTGTTTGTGTTTTACTCTCTCCCGGATTGTACACTAACTTTATGATTTCGCTTGTAGCCGGATTAATAAACCTCACTTCCGATTTCTTCCCTTTAACAAGATTGACTGTAATTCCCGTATTGTCTACTTTAATAATATCCGGCGAAAGAAGCTTGTATTCCTTCTTTAAAAGACTAAACAACTTAATGAAGCACCAGTACTCATATAATTGAGCTGTATCTTTTGCAGATATCTTAAAAATATCACCATTTACAGAAAGACTCCTTTGTAACATGATATAACATTTGTATAATTCCCTGTATCCCGGTGCCATTCCAAAGACAAGTGACATACTCTGTGCTGCAGAATATTCGGTTACATCCTTTAAAAATGAATTATTCAACACGCGCC
>CAYNZG010000152.1:0-4282 GCA_964401525.1 uncultured Ruminiclostridium sp. | reverse complement strand
CAAATTTTCAGATGACAGACGGCGGGGTTTGCGGTATACTAAAGGGTAACGCTATTCCATGGAGGTAATGCCCATGCTCACCATCAACGATTTCCAGGCAGCGGCCGAACGCCTGAAAAATGTCATCCACCGTATCCCCCTGTCCTCCTCCAAGACTTTCTCCGAAATGTCCGGGGCAGAGGTGTACTTAAAATATGAAAACCAGCAGAAGACCGGCTCCTTCAAGGTCCGGGGCGCGTACAACAAGATCATGAAACGCTATGAGGAGGGCGGGCTGCAGGCCGTGGTGGCCTCCTCCGCCGGCAACCACGCCCAGGGCGTGGCCTTCGCCGCCTCCCGCATCGGTGTCCCCGCCACCATCGTCATGCCCCGGTCCACCCCCATCGCCAAGGTCTCCGCCACCAAGGGCTACGGGGCCAAGGTGGTCCTCCACGGGGCCATCTACGACGAGGCCTACGCTAAGGCCTGCGAGATCGTGGAGGAGGAAGGGGCCGAGTTCATCCACCCCTTCGACGATGAGGATGTCATCGCCGGGCAGGGCACCATCGCCCTGGAGATCCTCTCCGACCTGCCCTTCGTGGACATGGTCCTGGTCCCCGCCGGGGGCGGCGGCCTCCTCTCCGGCATCGCCGCCTGCATCAAGCAGATCAACCCCCGCATCCAGGTCATCGGCGTGCAGGCCTCCGGTGCTCCCGCCATCGTGGACTCCTTCCACCAGGAGAGCCAGCCCTCCGAAACGGTCCACACCATCGCTGACGGCATCGCCGTGAAAAACCCCGGCCGGACCACCATGCAGTACATCAACCAGTATGTGGACCAGATGGTCACCGTCACCGACGCAGAGATCGCCGAGGCCATCCTCCTCCTGCTGGAGCGCACCAAGCAGGTGGTGGAACCTGCCGGGGCCGTCCCCCTGGCCGCCGTTCTCCACAAGAAGGTGGATATCCAGGGGAAAAAGATCTGCTGCGTCCTCTCCGGGGGCAACATCGACGTGTCCTTTATCCACAAGGTGGTGGAAAAAGGTCTCATCACCCGCTGCCGCCAACTGAAGATCTCCACCATCATGCCCGACATCCCCGGCGCGCTGGAGCGCTTCGCCCATCTGGTGGCCTCCGAAAACGCCAACATCATCCTGGTCCAGCACGACCGCATCCGGGCAGACCTGGACATCGGCGACGCCATCCTCCATGTGGTCTGCGAGGTCAGCGGCCAGGAGCACGGCCAGCGTCTGCTGGACACCCTGCGCAAGGGCGGGTATCAAATTTTATAAGCCTGTACGAGCTATAAAAAGCCTTCTGATCGTCTAAAAAACGCTGCCAGCCTGTCAGCGTTTTTTGTGCGGGGACGGGCAGTCGATATTCATCAATTTTTCACTTGCATTTGCACATATCTGATGTGCTCCCATGAAACGAACCCGTTCGCTGCTGGCCGCCTTACTGGTGGCTGCCCTGCTGGTCCCCACCGCGCAGGCCGCCCACACCCACGGCGCGCAGACCCCGCCCACCTTCAACGCCTCCGCCTGGGCGCAGCCCGAGCTGCAAACGGCTCATGACCTGGGCCTGCTCTGCACCGGCCTGCCGGAAAACTACCGGGAAAGCATCACCCGCGCGGACTTCTGTCGGATGATGGTCACCTATCTGGCCGTGGAGCAGAACACAGACGCAGACTCCCTCATCGACCTGACCGAGCTGCACCTGGCCAAGGACGGCGAGACCCTCTTCACCGACTGCCAGGATCCGGCCGTGATCGCCGCCGCTCGTCTGGGGCTGGTCTATGGCAAGGCCCCCGGGATCTTTGATCCCTATGGCTCCCTCACCCGAGAAGAGGCCGCTGTGATGCTCCTCCGGGCTCAGACCATCCTGGGCTACACCACGCCCAGCGACGTGGCCGCCCCGGACTACACCGATGCGGACACCATCTCCGACTGGGCCATGTATGCCGCCGCCCTGCTCCAGGACTTGGATGTCATGCGCAGCGTGGACGTTGCCACCTGCCAGGTCACCCTGGACCGGGAGGCTCTGCCCGGCTGACCCCTCCCCAGAACGTCAAAATGCCCCCCGTTTGCCCATGCAAACGGGGGGCTGCTGTTTTACCGGAACCGATGGCGGTTCTCCTTCAAAAAGTGCCGGAGCTGCTTTTTGTGGTGGCAGAGCTTCTCCTCACACTGGCTGCACGCCAGGGCGCAGTTGGTCTTTTCCGAGAACCGCTCGGGGCGGAAGTGGACGGTCAGCTCCCACCGGATCAGCAGGGCCAGGGCACAGGCCAGGATGCTCCAGGTGTACCAGGTGGGGACGAAGACCAGGGGCGTGGCCATCATGGCGTAGTCCCAGTTGTAGATTCGACAGGAGGTGCAGCACTTGTTCTTCATGAACCAAGTCTGGAAGGGGCAGAAGAAGAGGATGCAGATCATGTCGCACACGGAATAGGCCAGGCTGATGAGCAAGAGGATGCCCGCGTCGATCACCCGGGCAAAGTACAGCCCGCCGATGACGGCGTTCAGGGCCAGCCAGGCCGCAGCCACCGCCATGGTGGACTTCCGGGTGCCCAGGTCCACCTTGGCCGGGGTCTCCCCCCGGGGCTGGTAGTTCTTTGCGAACTGCTTCTGACATCCCATGCTCTCTAAGGAGGAGGGGAAGAACCGGAGGACCATCTCCACCATCAGCACCAGCCACACCAGCCAGAGCAGGGGGTGGATATGGCGGGGATCACCGAAGAGGGCGTTGGGGTCCCGCACCCAGTTGGCCAGGTACATGAAAAGGGCCCCCAGGAACAGAACGCTCCGGAAGACCAGCTCAACATAGTGCTTGGCGGATATTTTAGACAGCTTACGGCCTTTGACCTGTACCATAGGGTTTCCTCCTGAAAAAATGATGCTGAAAAGATAAGGACGGCTGCGCCGTCAGAGAGCGACTAAAGCGGCAAGGGAGCGTGCCTCCGGCAGGGACGGCAGAGCAGTCAGTCTGCTTTCTGGCCTAACCTTCCCAGGGGCACCAGGCTGCCCAGGTAGGCCGCCAGGATGAGCCAGGGGATGACCCGCACCGGGAAGCACAGCAGGAGCAGCAGGGCCACCGCTGCGGGCTTGCGCATGATGACTCCCAGCAGGAGAGGAGATATAACAGTTTTCGGATCGGATCGTTTGCCATCTCGCGTCCCCTTTTACCGCAGTTTTTTCACCTGGTCCGACAGCTCCTGCAGCTCCTCCCGGGACAGCTCCGGAAGGTGCTCCAGCTTGTCTAAAAACCGGAGCCGGGCAGTCTCCGCCTGGTGATGGATGGAGTCCATATACCAGGCCACCACCACGCCGGTGATGATGGCCAGGGCAAAGAGGGCGTAGCAGGACAGGACGATGGAGCACAGCCGCCCCGGGAAGGTCACCGGGGCAAAATCCCCGAAGCCCGTGGTAAAGATGACAGCGCAGCAGTACCAGATGGCCTCCCGATAGGTGGTCATCCCCGACTCCACCGCCCACAGGAGGGCGGCCACGGCAAAAAAGAAGCCCACAAAGCCCAGCAGGATCTTGCTGGCCCGGGTGCGCTTGAGGATCATGGAAAGGGTCCGCAATTTTTTCATGGGCATTCTGTGTGCCCCCTTTGGTCAAGATACTCCATTTTAAAAAATCGCGGGGCACTTGTCAACCAAAGCCACACATTCCGCCGGATCCGGTCGTTTCCATGACGCAAATCTGCCAAAAAAGGGAAATCCACGCGCCGTTTCCGTCATTTTGCTCCATTCGTGCAAACTTCGCCCCAAAGGCCCCGCTATCCCGGACAAAATCCACCTTGCAAAGCGGATAGAGAGTGCGTATAATATATAATTTGGTAAGAAGCTGATTTTCATGAATTTACATAGATATGAGGTGCAAACCTGTGCGAAATGAATCCTTAAGAAATGTCGCCATCATCGCCCACGTTGACCATGGTAAGACCACCCTGGTGGACGAAATGCTGAAGCAGGGCGGCGCGTTCCGCGAAAACCAGGAGGTCAAGGACCGAGTCATGGACTCCGGCGACCTGGAGCGGGAGCGCGGCATCACCATCCTGGCCAAGAACACCGCCATCCAGTACGGCGATGTGAAGATCAACATCGTGGACACCCCCGGCCACGCCGACTTCGGCGGCGAGGTGGAGCGTATCCTGAAGATGGTCAACGGTGTCATCCTTCTGGTGGATGCCGCGGAAGGCCCCATGCCCCAGACCCGCTTCGTCCTCTCCCGCGCCCTGGACCTGGGCCACCGGGTCATCGTGGTGGTCAACAAGATCGACCGCCCCGACCAGCGCATCCA
>CAYNZG010000151.1:0-4289 GCA_964401525.1 uncultured Ruminiclostridium sp. | reverse complement strand
CAGTTGGCTAGAGCATTCGGTTCATACCCGAAGTGTCACCGGTTCGAATCCAGTCAGCGCTACCAAAAAGGGGTAATGAAAATTACCCCTCATATTTGGCCCGTTGGTCAAGTGGTTAAGACACCGCCCTTTCACGGCGGTAACATGGGTTCGAGTCCCGTACGGGTCACCACATGGAGGCATAGCTCAGCTGGTAGAGCGCTCGCCTCACACGCGAGAGGTCACAGATTCGAGTTCTGTTGTCTCCACCATGAACACCTGAGAACTTTGTTCTCAGGTGTTTTTTATCTTCCCAAGGAAATGCTCCTGTGGTAAAATGGCAGTAACAAGGATTGCAGAAAGGGGAGAGGTCCTGTGAAGAAAAAATGGCTGGTGGTTTTGGTGCTGCTGTTTGTGGTGGTCGGCGCGGCTGCGTTTCCCATTTATTGCTTCGACGGGCAGCGGAGCCATGGTTCGGTGGGACTTCTGGTGTGCCTGAACCTGGTCTGTTACTGGGAACTGGGGCTCTTTGAAAAGGGCATCTGGAAGGTGCAGACGCTTTCCCGCGCGGTGGGGATCAATGTCGGCATCGTGGTGGCCGGGATGCTGTGCCGCTATCTGCTGGAATGGGGCGAGGTCTCGAACACCTACAACTTCACCTGGCCCAATGTGCTCCTGCATTTTGTGGCGGCTGTTTTCGTCAGCACGCTTTCCTATTGGATGATGAAAAGAAAAGCATGAAAAACGCCGCCGCGATCATTTCGCGGCGGCGGCTTTGTCTTTTTGAGGCTTGTCCGTGCAGTCGAGGAAGATGGTCTCGTGGCTGGGGATCAGCCGGATGAATCGGTTGGCCATCTCGTCGGGGGAGGGGTCCGCCCCACGGGCCAGCCATCCGCCCACCAGGGTCAGCAGGCCGCCGATGAAGTGGTGGCTGAACAGATCCCGGTCGGCGGCGTTGGAGTTGGGATAGCGCTGCCGCAGGAAATAGCGGAAGGAGCGGATATACTCCTGGTAAAAGACATCCTTGGCGGCGGCGTTGCGGGGATCCAGGAAGAGGAGGGTGTACACCTGCTTATTTTTGAGGAAATACTTGAAGACCCGCCGCATGGCCTGTTGATGATCCCGGGCGGGATCCGGGTCGGCTGGAGGGATGAAGATGTCCATCAGTTCCTGGATGGCGAAGGTGAGCAGATGCCGCTTGTCCTCGAAGTGGGCATAGAAGGTGGAGCGGTGTACACCAGCCCGTTCGCAGAGATCAGTGACCCGGATCTCATCGAAGGGCTTTTCCGCCAGCAGGTCGGTGAGAGCCTTGAACAGCTGGTCATAGGTGCGCTGGGTGCGGGACTTTTCTTGCATGCGATCGCCTCCGGGACAACAAGGATGGAACTTTAGTATACGAGTTGCGGAAAGAAAAGTCAAGTTGGGTTGATTTTTCCCTCTGCTCATGGTTTAATAGGCTTACATTATATAATAAAGGAGCGATGCACGATGGGTATGAAGATCAGTGTGCTGTATCTGGGCAGAATGGAGTTCCCGAAGTTCCGTCTGGTCCAGTGGGAGGACGAGGCAGAGATGGTCAAGTCTCCTGCGGTGGCCTTGCTCATCCAGCACCCTACCTTAGGCAATATCCTCTATGACACCGGCAACTGCCACGAGCATCAGAGTCTCTACACCCCGGAGATGAAGCACAATTATCCCGTGGTGGAGTGCATCTCGGTGAAGGAGGCCCTGGCGGCCAAGGGGCTGACCCCGGACGACATCGACCGGATCATCATCTCCCACCTGCACTTTGACCACGCTGCCGGCCTGAAGGACTTCGTGGGCACCAAGGCCATCGGGAAGGTCATGGTCTCCGAGGCGGACCTGAAGGAGGCCTGGTTCAGCGTCACCACCGGGAATGGCGGGGCCTACATCCGGGAGCTGTTCGACGTGGAGGGTATCCAATTTGACCCGGTCAGCGGCGACACCTGGCTAGCGGAGGACCTGGGCCTCTTCGTGCAGAAGTCCCACACTCCGGGGGTCATCGGGCTGATCCTCAAGACCGAGGGGAGTGGCACCATCCTGACCACCAGCGACACGGTCTACTCCCGGGAGAGCTATGACCTGGGCCTGCCCCCCGGCGGGACCATCAACAAGACCACCGACGAATTCTTCGATAACTTAGAGCGCATCCGGCAGATGCAGAAGCAATACGATGCCGAGCTGCTCTTCGGTCACGACTTTGACCAGATCCAGGAGTGGGTGGCCCGCGGCGTGATCCAATAAAAGAATATACTATTTAAATAACAGTGTCCCTTGCTGCATGGCAGGGGACACTGTTATTTTCAGGCGAATTGGCTGTTGTACAGGTCGGCGTAGGCCCCCTGGGCGGCGAGGAGATGGGCGTGGTCGCCCTGCTCGATGATGTTGCCGTTCTTCATAAGCAGGATGTTGTCCGCATCGACGATGGTGGAGAGGCGGTGGGCGATGACGAAGCTGGTCCGGCGGCTCATCAGGGCCTTCGTGGCCTTGTCGATCTCCAAGGTGCCCGCGCCCACGCCGTTGCCGCCGACATACAGCACGGCTACGATGATGAGGTTGATGACCACGGTGGCCAGACAGTCCAGCCCGGCGAACAGGTAGTTGGCCTGGATGGAGAGGGAGGCGTAATCGCGGAAGGTCTTGTGCATGCGCTTCGTTTCGTGGTGCTCCTTGTTGAAGGCGTGGATGACGCGGACACCGGTGAGGTTTTCCTGCAGGACCACGTTCATCCGGTCGGGGGACCGCTGCAGCTTGTCGAAAATGGGGGCGGCCAGGAGGACCAGGGCCTGACGGATGAGGCTGGACAGCGCGCCGTCGCTGAGGGCGGTGTTGATCATGTTTGCGGTAATGGTGGGGACCAAGAGGGAACCGCCGACATCTGCCGGGGTCATCAGCAGGATGAACGCGCACTGTTGGCGGTAGGGTCTTAAAAAGGGGATCAGGGTCTTCGTCAGAACACCCCAATGGCGGGGGCGGAAGGGCCTACGGCGGCCTGATTTGTGATTTTGGCCAAGGACAGGGGGAGAAGGGGAGGAGGATATAGTTATTTTGTCCTGCCATTTCTTTGCAAAAAACAGTTGACAGAACGTGGTATCTGTTGTATTATAAATGAGCGCGCGAAAGGGCGCAGTCTGCGATGATGCGGGAGATTGCTCCGAAAGGAGGTAACTTCCGCGGAGTATGTCCGTGAATCGGGCGGCTGGGGAACTTGCTGCATGGCGTATATCGCCATGACAGAAGGACCATAAAGCCGGCGAATTTTGCCGGTTTTCTTCATGCTTATGGAGTGATACGCACGGATAAGTGTATCGGGTTCCCCACCGTACGGAGCGTGGCAAAGACATTGACACTTCGTATGTTTCTTAGGAGGAAGACATCAACATGGCACAGAATGAAATGATTCGCATCAGACTGAAGGCATATGACCATCAGCTTATCGACCAGAGCGCAGAGAAGATCGTGGAGACCGCCAAGAGAACCGGCGCCACCGTCTCCGGCCCCATCCCCCTGCCCACCAAGAAGGAAGTTGTCACCATCCTTCGTGCCGTCCACAAGTATAAGGACAGTCGTGAGCAGTTCGAGCGCCGCACTCACAAGCGCCTGATCGACATCAACAATCCCAGCCCCAAGACCGTGGAAGCGCTGATGAGCCTGGATCTGCCCGCTGGCGTCGAGATCGAGATCAAGCTGTAAGGTCCGAGCGGATCGACCCCCTACTAAGTGTACCCGCTGCCTGTCGCCTCATCGAGACAGGCGGGTCATGTTGACAAACCAATGACAGTCCAATGGTCATGTTTGCCAACCAATAACCTATACAAGGAGGAAAACCAACATGGAAAAGGCCATCATCGGCAAAAAGATCGGTATGTCCCAGATCTTCGACGAAGCCGGTAAGGTCATCCCGGTCACTGTGATCGAGGCAGGTCCCTGCGTCGTCGTGCAGAAGAAGACCGAGGAGAAGGACGGCTACAACGCCGTGCAGCTGGGCTTCCAGGACACCACCGAGAAGAAGCTCACCAAGCCTGAGCAGGGTCACCTGAAGAAGGCAGAAGTCCCCATGAAGAAGGTGCTCAAGGAGTTCAAGCTGGATAAGGCAGCTGAGATGAACGTGGGCGACGAGATCAAGGCAGATACCTTTGCAAAGGGCGATCACATCGACGTGACCGGCATCAGCAAGGGTAAGGGCTTCCAGGGCGTTATCAAGCGCTGGAACGCAGGTCGTGGTCGTATGACTCACGGCGGCGGCCCCGTCCACCGTCACGCAGGCTCCATGGGTTCCGGTACCGATC
>CAYNZG010000150.1:0-4301 GCA_964401525.1 uncultured Ruminiclostridium sp. | reverse complement strand
CGCGCTCCATGCGGCTGAAGCCGATGCGGAACTGGTTCTGCAGCAGCTCGCCCACGCAGCGCAGGCGGCGGTTGCCCAGGTGGTCGATGTCATCGGGGGTGCCCACGCCGTGGCTCAGGGAGCACAGGTAGTTGATGGAGGCCATCATGTCGTCCACGATGATGTGCTTGGGGATCAGGTCGTCCTTGCGCTCCTGGATGGCATACTTCAGCTCTTCCTCGTCGCCCTCGAACTGATCCAGCAGCTCGCACAGGACCTCGAAGCGGACCTTTTCGGTGATGCCGCACTCCTCGGGATCGAAGGAGACGAAGTGGCGCATATCCACCATGCGGTTGGAGAAGACCTTCACCATAGTGCCTTCCACGTCCACGATGGTCTCGCCCACGCCGCGGTTCTCCAGCTCCTGGGCGCGCTCGCGGGTCAGGACCTCGCCGGGCTCGGCGATGATCTCACCGGTGCGGGGATCGGCCACGGGCACAGCCAGCTTCTGACCGGCCAGGCGGGGCCACAGAGCCAGCTTCTTGTTGAACTTATAGCGGCCCACTGCAGACAGGTCATAGCGGCGGGCATCGAAGAACAGGGAGTTGATGAGGGATTCGGCGGAGTCCAGCGTGGGGGGCTCGCCGGGACGCAGCTTCCGGTAGATCTCCAGCATAGACTCCTCGCGGGTCTTGCAGGTGTCCTTCTCCAGGGTAGCCAGTAGCAGGGGCTCCTCGCCGAACATCTCCAGGATCTCTGCGTCGGTCTGGGGACCCACGGCACGGATCAGGCAGGTGACGGGCAGCTTGCGGTTCTTGTCGATACGGACATTGAAGATGTCGGACAGGTCGGTCTCATACTCCAGCCAGGCGCCGCGATAAGGGATCACGGTGACGGCGTAGGTGATGTTCTCGGCCTTGTCCGCGTTCCGGGCGTAGTACACGCCGGGGGAACGAACGATCTGGGAGACGATGACGCGCTCTGCGCCGTTGATGACGAAGGTGCCGCCCTTGGTCATCAGGGGGAAGTCGCCCATGAAGATCTCCTGCTCCTTGATCTCCTCGGTCTCGGTGTTGCGCAGGCGCACACGGACCTTCAGCGGGGCAGCGTAGGTGGTGTCACGGGCTTTGCACTCCTCCACAGAGTACTTGGGGGCTTCATCCATGGTGAAGTTGATGAAGGAGAGCTCCAGGTTGCCGGCATAGTCGCTGATGGAAGCGACATCCCGGAAGACCTCCTGGAGACCGGTCTCCAGGAACCACTGGTAAGAATTATTCTGAATATCCAGCAGGTTAGGCATCTCCAGCACTTCTTCATGGCGCGCAAAACTCTTGCGCAGGGTTTTGCCAAAGTATACATCCTTTACCATTGCTCTTGACCAGTCCTTTCGTTGAAAAGGTTCTAAGTTATCCTGCAAATTTGCGATCACGCGGGTGCGTGGAAAAAAGTTTTCTTTGCCTGTTGTCTTTTGGGCTGATTTCTGCTATACTATCCTCAGGATGGGCGGGTATCCCGTTCGATTCCGAAGATAAAATCAACATATTATAGCATCGCTGCCTGGGAAAGTCAATCTTTCCTTTGGCTTTTTTTCTTTTTTGTGCAAAAAACAGCCGTGGACCCGATGGTCCGCGGCTGTTTTTGTTACTTTGCTGTGCTCACTTTCTGCGCTGGGCGTAGGCGATGATCACGTCGGCGCAGGCTTCCTTCCCGATGGGGCTGCTGTTGATGGTCAGGTGGTAGTTGGCCAGATCGCCCCACTTGCCCCGGGTCAGGTAGTGATAGTAGGACTCCCGGGCGGCATCGGTGTGGTGGACCCGGCGCAGAGCCTGCTCCTGGGTCTCGTCATGGGCCTCCATGGCGTACTTCACCTTGTCCTCCTCCTCGGCGGTAACGAACACGTTCACCACATTGGGGAAGTCACGGAGGATGTAGTCCGCGCCGCGGCCCACGATGACGCAGGGACCTTCCTTGGCGATCTTACGGATGATCTGAGCCTGTGCCATGATAGCCTTGTCGTAGGAGGAGGCGGCGGAATTGGGCATGAACCAGTTAAAGATGCTCCGGCCGCTGGAGGTCTCCTCGGTGTCGTGGATCATCTCCTCGCTGAAGCCGGTCTTCTCGGCGGTCAGGCGGATGATGTCCTTGTCGTAGTAAGGGATACCCAGGATCTCGGAGATCCGCTTGGCAATGGTGCGTCCACCGGCGCCGTATTCCCGGCCAATGGTAATGATGCAGTTAAAATCGCTCACAATGATTCCTCCTCGTTTCTTCTCAGGGGGTGATTACTTCCAGGTCTGGATCTTGGCCCGAATGTCGGCCTCTGCCTGGGTCAGGCGGGCTTCCACATCCTCGCCCCAGACATCCAGGCACTCCGCTGCGGCCCAGTCCATGTTGGTGAAGCCCAGCATCTCGCCGCAGAGAGTCTTGATGTAGTCAAAGCCGCAGTTGCGGTGCAGGATGGGACCGCCGGAGGTGGTGATATAAAAGAGGCGGTCCGCCTTGCACAGGCCCTTGGGACGGCCGTCCTCGCCATAGACGAAGGTCAGGCCGCAGACCGAAATGTTCTCCAGGTAGCAGCGCATCAGGGCCGGGAACTGGTATTCCCAATAGGGTGCGCCAAAGAGGATGAGGTCTGCCTCGGCAAACTGCCGGGCATAGCGGAACACCGGCCCGGTGAAGTCCCCCGCCTTCTCCAGCGCATGGCGCTGGGCCAGCCGCTGACTGTTAAGAGGGAGGATCTCCTCCGTGTCCAGCGTCACTTCTTCTACCGTTACATCCGCCAGCGTCTGGCGGATCTCATCCAGAGCGGCCCGGCACAGACGCAGGGTGCGGGATTCCTCGCCGCGGATGCAGCCGTTTACGAACAACACTTTCATGGTGGAGACCCTCCTAATTCCTTTCTTCTCTGTGATTTTACCATAGTTTCCGCCCCGGTGCAAGGGATTCTCCCCTCCCCTTTTGCCTTTTGCCCGCTCCCGGGCGCAAAAAAAGACCCACTGCACAGCAGTGAGTCTTTTTTGTTAAATGCAATTAGACCAGCTGAATGATGGCCATCTCCGCTGCGTCACCCTTACGGGGCCCCATGCGGACGATACGGGTGTAACCGCCTTCGCGATTCAGGTACTTCTGGTTGGTCTCGGTGAACAGCTTGTGAGCAACGTCCTCCTTGGTGATGAAAGCCAGAGCCTGACGATAGGAAGCCAGGTCGTTCTTCTTGGACAGAGTGATCATCTTCTCAGCCAGAGGAGCAACTTCCTTGGCGCGAGACAGGGTGGTCTTGATCTGGCCGTTCTCCAGCAGATAGGTCACCATGGCTCTCAGCATTGCCTTGCGCTGGTCAGAGGTCTTACCGAGCTTACGGTTGTGGGACATGTTGTTCAACTCCCTTCGGTTATGATCGTTCGGGTCTTCTTACCGAACTGCGGGTCAATTCTCATCGCTGGCCAGGGACAGGCCCATCATTGCCAGCTTATTAATTACTTCTTCCAGAGACTTCCGGCCCAGGTTGCGGACCTTCATCATCTCGTCTTCGGTCTTGGAGATCAAGTCCTCAACGGTGTTGATGTTGGCACGCTTCAGGCAGTTGAAGCTTCTGACCGACAGATCCAGCTCCTCGATGGTCATCTCCAGCACCTTATCACGGATGTCGGGAGACTTCTCCACCACGGTAGACTTGCTGCCCATGGTTTCGCTGAGATCTGTAAACAGCATAAAGTGGTCGCAAAGGATCCGGGCACCCAGAGAGACGGCATCCCGTGCGGCGATGGTCCCATCGGTCCAGACTTCCAGCGTCAGCTTGTCGAAGTCGGTCAGGTCCTTCACGCGGGTGTTCTCCACGGTATAGTTGACCTTCTTCACCGGGGTGTAGATGGAGTCAACGGGGATCACACCGATCACGGTCTGGGGGGTCTTGTTGCGGTCTGCGGGAACATAACCTCTGCCGTGGGACAGGGTCAGCTCCATGTTCAGGACCGCGTCAGGGCCCAGGGTAGCGATGGGATGCTCCGGGTTGAGGATCTCCACCTCGCTGTCCGCTTTGATGTCGCCGGCGGTGACCACGCCCTCGCCGGAGGCCTCGATATACACCGTCTTAGTGCCCTCGCTGTAGAGCTTGGCGATGATGCCTTTGACGTTCAGAACGATCTCAGTCACATCTTCCTTCACACCGGGGATGGAAGTGAACTCATGCTGAACGCCTGCAATCTTGATGCTCGTAACTGCAGTTCCGGGCAGAGAAGACAGCAGAATCCGGCGAAGAGAGTTGCCTAACGTGGTGCCGTAGCCGCGCTCCAGGGGCTCGACGACGCACTTCCCATAGGAAT
>CAYNZG010000149.1:0-4307 GCA_964401525.1 uncultured Ruminiclostridium sp. | reverse complement strand
AGGTGGTCCTGCCCCTGCTGGAGAGCGACCTGCTCACCGTCATGGAGGCCACCGCCCAGGGCAAGCTGGCCGAGACCAAGGTGAAGTTCAGCTCCAAGAGCGCCTGCTGCGTGGTGCTGGCCTCCAACGGCTACCCCAAGAAGTATGAGAGCGGTTATCCCATCACCATCCCCGCCGACCTGGACGCAGAGGTCTATGTGGCCGGGGCCAAGCTGGACGACGGCGTGCTGAAAACGTCCGGCGGCCGTGTGCTGGGTGTCACCGCTGTGGGCGACACCCTGGAGGAGGCCGTGGAGAAGGCCTACGCCCAGGCAGCCCAGGTGAAATTTGAAAACGCTTACTGCCGCAGAGACATCGGCGCACGCGCTCTGCGGGCAAAAGAAGCGATGAAGTAATGGAAGAATAAGAGGGATATCACAATGGTATATCGGGTATATGTAGAAAAACGCCCCGGGCTTACTTCGGAAGCGGACGCACTGCTGGGCGATATCCGCACCCTGCTCCAGATCGACGCTCTGGAGAGCCTGCGGCTCTTTAACCGCTATGATGTGGAAAACATCACCCCTGAGCTGTTTGATTACAGCGTGAAGACCATCCTGTCCGAGCCCCAGTTGGACCTGGTCACCGATGCCCTGCCGGAAGGCGGGATCGTGTTCGCCGTGGAGTACCTGCCCGGTCAGTTCGACCAGCGGGCCGACTCTGCCGCCCAGTGCATCCAGATCCTGTCCCAGGGCGACCGGCCGCTGGTCCGCTCCGCCCGGGTCTATCAGCTCATGGGCAAGCTGACCGCCGAGGATGTGGCGGCCATCAAGAAGTATCTTATCAACCCCGTGGAATCTCGCGAGGCCTCTCTGGAGCCCTTCGAGACCCTGGCAATGAACTATGAGGTCCCTGAATCCGTGGCCACCCTGGACGGCTTCCGGGACATGGATGAAGAGGCCATGCAGAAGATGGTGGCCGACTTCGGCCTGGCCATGGACCTGGACGACCTGCGCTTCTGCCGGGACTATTTCCGGACGGAAGACCGGGACCCCACCATGACTGAGCTGAAGGTCATCGACACCTATTGGTCTGACCACTGCCGTCACACCACCTTCCTGACCACCATCGACGCCGTGGAGTTCCAGAGCCCTATCCTTCAGCAGACCTATAACGAGTATCTGGACATCCGCAAGCGTCTGAACCGCACCAAGCCCATCAACCTGATGGACATCGGCACCATCGTGGCCAAGTATCTGAAGAAGCAGGGCAAGATGCCCAAGCTGGACGAGTCCGAGGAGATCAACGCCTGCACCGTGAAGATCAAGGTGGACACTGCCGACGGCAAGGAGGACTGGCTCCTGCTCTTCAAGAACGAGACCCACAACCACCCCACCGAGATCGAGCCCTTCGGCGGCGCAGCAACCTGCGTGGGCGGTGCCATCCGTGACCCCCTGTCCGGCCGCTCCTATGTCTACTCCGCTATGCGCGTCACCGGCGCAGCAGATCCTCTGACTCCCATCAGCGAGACCATGGAGGGCAAGCTGCCTCAGCGGACCATCGTCACCAAGGCCGCTGCCGGTTACAGCTCCTACGGCAACCAGATCGGCCTGGCCACCGGCCAGGTGGACGAGCTCTACCACCCCGGCTATGCAGCCAAGCGCATGGAGATCGGCGCAGTCATCGCTGCGGCTCCTGCGGAGAATGTCCGCCGGGAGCGTCCCGCCCCCGGTGACCTGGTCATCCTGCTGGGCGGCCGCACCGGCCGCGACGGCTGCGGCGGTGCCACCGGCTCCTCCAAGTCCCACACCATGGAGTCTCTGGAATCCTGCGGGGCCGAGGTCCAGAAGGGCAACGCCCCCGAGGAGCGCAAGCTCCAGCGTCTGTTCCGCAACCCCGAGGCTTCCCGCCTGATCAAGCGCTGCAACGACTTCGGCGCAGGCGGCGTGTCCGTCGCCATCGGCGAACTGGCCGAGGGCCTGGAGATCGACCTGAACACCGTGCCCAAGAAGTACGAGGGCCTGGACGGCACCGAGCTGGCCATCAGTGAGTCCCAGGAGAGAATGGCCGTGGTGGTGGAAGCCAAGGATGCTGCCCGCTTCATGGAGCTGGCCTCTGCGGAGAACCTGGAGTCCACCGTGGTGGCCAAGGTCACCGACAAGGGTCGCCTGACCATGCAGTGGAACGGCAAGAATATCGTGGACATCTCCCGCGCCTTCCTGGACACCAACGGCGTGGAGAAGCACATCAACGCCATCACCGCCCAGCCGGAGTCCATCCTGAAGGATCAGGTCACCGACTTCCGCAAGGGCTATCTGGACCTGGCTCAGGACCTGAACGTCTGCTCCAAGCGGGGCCTGTCCGAGCGGTTCGACTCCACCATCGGCAGCGGCACCGTGCTGATGCCCTTCGGAGGTAAGTACCAGCTCACCCCCACCCAGGCCATGGTCAACAAGATCTCCATCGAGAAGAAGGATACCGAGACCTGCTCCCTGATGGCCTGGGGCTACAACCCCTATGTCACCGAGAAGAGCCCCTATCACGGCGCTTACCTGGCTGTCATCGAGTCCGTGGCCAAGCTGGTGGCCACGGGTGCCAGCCTGAAGGAGACCTACCTGAGCTTCCAGGAGTACTTCCAGAAGCTGGGTAAGGATGCCAACCGCTGGGGCCAGCCTCTGGCCGCCCTTCTGGGTGCCTTCCGGGCCCAGAAGGAGCTGGAGATCGCAGCCATCGGCGGCAAGGACTCCATGAGCGGCAGCTTTGAGCAGCTGGACGTGCCGCCCACTCTGGTCTCCTTCGCTGTCACTACCGACAAGATCAAGAACATCGTTTCCCCCGAGTTCAAGGAAGCCGGTCACTCCGTTGTTTGGCTGTGCCCCGAGTACGGCCCCGACGGCCTGCCCAACGCCAACTCCCTGAAGGAAGTCTTCCAGACCGTCAACCGCCTCATGAAGAAGGGCAAGATCAAGGCTGCCTACACCCCCGGCTTCGGCGGCGTGGCAGAAGGTGTGCTGAAGATGACCCTGGGCAATGGCATCGGCATGAAGTTTGACGACGGCTGCACCCTGGACGAGCTCTTCGCCTACTCCTACGGCTCCTTCATCCTGGAGCTGGAGGGCAAGGAGAAGATCGGTCTGCCTCTGGGTGTCACCACCGACGACGGCTGCCTCACCTGGAGAGAGCAGACCGTGGAGCGGGAGGAGCTGCTGGGCGCTTACGAGGGTAAGCTGGAGCCCATCTACTCCTGCAACATCACCCAGGGCGAGAAGGAGATCCCCACCCTGACCTACACCAGCGACAGCTGGAAGAAGCCCCTCATCAAGTCCGCTAAGCCCCACGTGCTGATCCCCGTCTTCCCCGGCACCAACTGCGAGTATGACGCCGCCAAGGCCATGGCTGCAGCCGGGGCTGAGCCCGAGATCGTGGTCATCAAGAACCAGACCGCAGGGGACATCGCCGCTTCCATGGACTATGTGGCCAAGAAGCTGGGCGAGGCTCAGATCGTCTTCATCCCCGGCGGCTTCTCCGGCGGCGACGAACCCGATGGCTCTGCCAAGTTCATCACCTCCTTCTTCCGGGCCGGTAAGATCAAGGATCAGGTCCACGACCTGCTGAAGAACCGGGACGGTCTGATGCTGGGCATCTGCAACGGCTTCCAGGCTCTGATCAAGCTGGGTCTGGTGCCCTATGGTGAGATCATCGACACCGATGAGACCTGCCCCACCCTGACCTACAACACCATCGGCCGCCACCAGTCCCGTCTGGTCCGGACCCGCGTGGCCTCCAACAAGTCCCCCTGGCTCATGAACACCAAGCCCGGCGAGGTCTACACCGTGCCTATCTCCCACGGCGAGGGCCGCTTCCTGGCTTCCGACGAGCTGATCCGGAAGCTGGCTGACAACGGCCAGATCGCCACTCAGTATGTGGACCTGGCAGGGGAGCCCACCGCCGACATCCGCTTCAACCCCAACAATTCCGCCTTCGCTGTGGAGGGCATCACCTCTCCCGACGGCCGCGTCTTCGGTAAGATGGGCCACACGGAGCGTACCGGCGCTGGCCTGTACATCAATGTCCCCGGCGAGTTCGACATGAAGATCTTCCGTTCCGCAGTTGAATATTTTAAGTAAGAAAGGAGAGGCAACCCCCAATGGCATTCTACTATCCCGAACCTTCCCACACTTTCAGCGAGTATCTGCTGGTCCCCGGCTTTACCTCTGAGGAGTGCATCCCCGACAACGTCTCCCTGAAGACCCCCCTGGTCAAGTACCGCAAGGGGGAGGAGGAGTGCCCCATCAGCCTGAACATCCCCATGGTCTCCGCCATCATGC
>CAYNZG010000148.1:0-4313 GCA_964401525.1 uncultured Ruminiclostridium sp. | reverse complement strand
ATGGACAAGGATACCCTGCTGAAGTACGTGCGTACCGGCAAGAAGTAAGAACTTCATAAGGAGCGATTACAATGGCTGATACTAAGATCATTCGTAACTGGGGTTACATGGGCCCCACCACGCCCAACAGAAGATATGATACCACCGTGGGCCAGCTGATGAACGGCTTCCCCGTGGGCATCCTGCAGCTGTGGGCTCACCTGCCCTTCTTCCCCGGCAACGTCTCGAACCCCTACACCTATGACTTCCCCGTGAAGTTCATGGAAGTCAAGGGCTCCGGCATCGACAACATCCTGGCCGGCGATATGTCCCTGGTGGACGATATCGTGGCTGCTGCCAAGCAGCTGGAGATCGATGGCTGCCGCGTGATCTGCGCAAACTGCGGCTTCTTCGGTCACTATCAGCGTCTGGTGGCTGACCGCCTGGATGTGCCCTGCTATCTGTCCTCCATGGTCCAGGTGCCCTGGGCACTGGTGAGCATGAAGTCCAACCAGAAGCTGGGCATCCTGACTGCCAACAAGAACACCCTGACCAAGTCCCTCTTTGAGGCCTGCGGCATCAACGAGGAGATGCAGCAGCGCTGCGTGGTCTACGGGATGCAGGATGATGAGGAGTTCCCCAACATCCTCACCGGCGAGGGTGGTCTGGATTACGACAAGGTCGGCGATGAGGTCTGCGCTAAGGCCCGTCTGCTGGTCCAGGAGAATCCCGACATCGGTGCGATCCTGCTGGAGTGCACTGATATGCCTCCCTATGCTCATCGCATCCAGGCAGAGCTGAACCTGCCCGTTTACGATGCCATCACCCTGATCAAATACGCAAAATCCACTGTCACGCAGACCCCCTATTACGGCTTTATCTAAGATAAGCTGCCATAAAAGATAATTATGGTCCTCCGTTCCGTAGGAGAGTGGGACGGAGGACCAAAATTATAAAAGAAAGTTTTTTCTAATTACAAAAGGAGGTACTTAAACAATGGAAAAGAAGATGAAGAGAATTCTGAGCCTGGGCTTAGTCGCTGCACTGTCTGTTTCTCTGCTGGCTGGCTGCGGCGGCGGCGGTTCTGAGGGCGGCGAGGCTGCCAAGGATCCCGAAGGCACCACCTATGACCTGCGTCTGGCTACCCTGTATCCCGCAGAGCACGAGATGACCATCGCTGTTCAGGGTGTCTGCGACAAGATCGCAGAGGAGACCGACGGCGCAGTCAACATCAAGATCTATCCTTCCGATCAGCTGGGCGACTATACTTCCGTCTATGAAGAGGTCATGAAGGGCACCATCGACATGACCGTGAACACCATGGTCACCACCTATGACTCCACTCTGGAGATGCTGACCATCCCTTACCTGGCTGGTTCCTACCAGGAGGCAAAGGAGATCTTCTCCAACCCCGACTCCTACTTCTTCCAGACTGTTCGTGAGCACCAGGAAGCTCTGAACATCGAGACTCTGGGCATCTACATCGCCGGCGCAATGGGCATCGGTGCAACTGCTCCCATTGAGAACCCCATGGATCCCACCGTTTCCAAGTCTGACCTGCTCCGCTGCCCCTCCATGGACTCCTACCTGTGGACTGCTGAGGGCATGGGCTTCAACACCGTTACCATCGCTTACAGCGAGCTGTATTCCGCAATGCAGACCGGCACCTGCGACGGCTGGGTCGGCGGCGGCGCTTACGTCAACTATGTCTCCTTCCGTGACGTGCTGAAGTATTTCTGCGACTCCCGTTACATCTATGAGAACATCGTCTGCATCATGAACAAGGAACTGTTCGACGGCATGCCCGACGAGTATCAGACCATCATCCAGGATGCATTCACTGAGTCCACTCAGGCATTCGCAGACCAGATGGAAGCTCTGGACCAGCAGGCTATGACCGACATGGAAGCCATGGGCATCGAGGTCTATGTTCCCACCGAGGCAGAGATGACTGCCATGAAGGAGCACTTCCAGACCAACGTCTGGCCCAACTATGAAGGCACTCTGGCTGAAGACGTTCTGGCATCCCTGCTGGACAACGGTCTGACCGCAGCTGCTGAGTAATCTACCCTAAGGAGAAATCTTATCGTGTCCGCAATGCAAAAAGTTGAAAACAATATTGTGTTTCGGGGACTTGTGAATGTGCAGGTGGTGATCCTGGTGATCACCACCATCCTGGCAGCAGGTGTTGTTTTCGCAGGCGTGTTCCTGCGCTATGTGATGAAGAGCAACTTCTTCGGCCAGGAAGAGATCATTGCCGTGGTCGCCATGTGGCTCTATTGGATCGGCGGCGTCTATGGCACCTATGAGGGCTCCCACATCAAGGGCGACCTGCTTTCCTCCGCATTTAAAACTCCCAAAGCAAAAAAGATCATTGAGCTGATCATTCAGCTCGTCAGCTTCGTGGTCATCCTGGTGTTTATGATCTGGGGCTTTGAGTACATGTCCTTCAACCTGAAGTTCTCTGCTGTGAGTACCGGTCTGAAGATCCCCATGACCTGGTCTCAGATCCCCCTCCTGATCGGTTTCATTTTCATGGAGCTGTACACCGTCTTCCATTTCTTCCGTGTCCTGCTGGATAAGGATTTTGGCAAGGAAGCGGCAGAGACTGAAGAAAATGTGGAGGGCAACGACTGATGGAACTGATCATTGCATTTATCATCCTTCTGGCCACCATCATCATTGGTGTGCCGGTGGTCTACGCCTTCGGTGCTACCACGATCTGGCTGGTCTATTCCCTGGGCTTTGACGCATCCTTCGTGTACACCACCATGTACAGCAAGATGAACGGCGTTGTTCTGCTGGCCATCCCGCTGTTCATCATCCTGGGTGCCATCATGGAAAAGGGCGGCGTCGGCGGCGCACTGGTGGACTGTGTGGAGGCCTTCATCGGCCGCCTGAAGGGCGCACTATGTGCTGTGGCCTCCGTGGCCTGCGCCGTGTTCGGCTCTATCTGCGGCAGTGGTGCAGCTACCCTGTCCTGCATTGGTTCCATCCTGGCTCCCAAGATGCGTGAGCGTAAGTATCCCATGGGCGTGGCTGCTGCTGTTCTGGCCTGCGCTGCTCCCATCGGTATGCTGATCCCCCCCAGCTCCATCCAGATCCTGATCGCCTGGGCTGGTAACCTGTCTGTTCTGACCTGCTTCCTGTCCACCGTTGTCCCCGGTATCATCCTGACGCTCCTGATCGCTATCGTGGGTGTCATCATGTCCCGTAAGGCTGCTCCCGATATCGTCTCTCTGGAGAAGGCTCCCATGAGCATCGCTGCAGCTCGTGCCGGTAAGGCTACGGTCCATGCGATCCCCGCACTGATCATGCCTCTGATCGTTCTGGGCGGTATCTATGGCGGCATCATGACGGCCTCCGAGGCTGCCGGCGTGGCTATCGTCTACGCGATCCCCATCAGTATCTATTTCTACAAGGATATGAGATGGAGAGACCTGGGCAAGACCTTCCGTGACTCTGCTACCACCACCGGTGTTATCATGGTCATGCTGGGCACCATCATGGTGGTCAGCCGTATCCTGGTCATGAACAACGTGCCCTCCCTGATCCTGGACGGCCTCATGACTGTGACCCACAACAACAAGTATCTGGTCCTGCTGATGATCAACATCTTCCTGGTCATCATCGGTATGCTGATGGATGACGTCAGCGGCACTCTGCTGACCGCTCCCATCCTGCTGCCCATCGGCATCGCCCTGGGCATCAGCCCCTACCAGATGTCTGCGATCATGGGCGTGAACCTGGGCATGGGCAACGTTACCCCTCCCACCGCACCCTTCCTGTATCTGGGCGCTCGTATCTGCAAGGTAGATACCAAGGCAATGATCAAGCCTATGCTGACCATCCTGCTGTTCTGCTATCTGCCCACCCTGATCCTGACGACCTATGTGCCCCAGGTCTCCCTGTGGCTGCCCACCCTCATCATGGGTGAGATCTGATCGTCGGCATCCAAATTTAACGCAAGAAAGGCTCGACCGTTTCGGTCGGGCCTTTTTTTCTACTATATATAAGAAAAAGTGATACCTGGCCTTGTTTTGGTTATAAATGGAAAATATACGAAAGAGATGTCGTTTTGATGGTAAAAATTTATCCATTTGTGAGGAAAAAACTGGAAAAAATATGGTATTTTCAGTCGAAATGAACGAAAATGGAGAGCGATGATGCATAAATTTCCGCCAAAACTTAGGGTGACAGTTTTCTGGGAAAATGATAGTCTTACGATGTAAGAACAAGCTGCAAGCGGAGAGAGATCTGGAACTCTCCAGGTTTCGAAAAGAAACAGCGTGCAGTCTTGTGTCCTGTTTACTTTCCTGCAAGAGGGGAGAGGC
>CAYNZG010000147.1:0-4327 GCA_964401525.1 uncultured Ruminiclostridium sp. | reverse complement strand
GACGACCCCAAGGAGGATGCCCTCCTGCTGACCCGGGAGTTCCAGCGATGAGCCTGACACTGCGGGAACTGGACCGGGAGGAACTGCTGTGGCTCCACGAGACCGAGATGCAGGAGGCCTTTCCGCCGGAGGAGCTGAAGCCCTATGCGGCCATGGAGGCCCTGTGTAAGTCCGGGGCCTACCACCCGATGGGGGCCTTTCAGGGGGAGGACCTGCTGGGCTATGCCCTGCTGTGGGAGAGCCCCGGCGGACGCTATCTCCTCATCGACTATCTGGGGGTCACGGCCAGCCGCCGGAACGGCGGCCTGGGGGCGGAGATCCTCCGGCTGCTGAAGGAACGCTTCCGGGACCTGGACGGCATCCTGGTGGAGTCGGAGGCTCCCGACGGCGGTGCGCAGGATGCCTTGCGTCAGCGGCGGATGAACTTCTACCGCCGCTGCGGCTATACCTTTTTAAATTACGACTGCGTTCTCTTCGGCGTGCATTACGCCGTCTGCCTGTGCTCTCCCAACGGAACGGGGGAGGAGGCGGGGGCCATGGCGGCCCACCAGGCCCTGTACCGCCAGCAGTTCACGCCCTGGGCCTATGACCGATACATTCAGATCCCCCGGGACCCGGAGCACCCCCTGGAGCCGCCGGAGTCCTGGGCGGAGCAGACCACCCTGCCTGGGTTGGAGTAAAGAAAGGAAGCGACCCTATGATCATTCTTGCAGTGGAATCCTCCTGCGACGAGACGGCTGTGGCCCTGGTGCGGGATGGCCGGGAGGTCCTGGCCGACTGCATCGCCTCTTCGGTGGAGATGCACAAGATCTATGGCGGCGTGGTGCCGGAGCTGGCCTCCCGGAAGCACATCGAGGTCATCGCCGGGCTGGCAGACGAAGCCCTGGCCCAGGCGGGCCTGACCCGGAAGGACATCGATGCTGTGGCAGTGACCTACGCCCCCGGCCTCATCGGCGCGGTGCTGGTGGGGGTAAACTTCGCCAAGTCCGTGGCCTTTGCCCTGGGGGTCCCCCTGATCCCCGTCCACCATGTCCGGGGCCACATCGCCGCCAACTACATCGCTCACCCGGACCTGGAGCCCCCCTTCGTGTGCCTGTGCGTCTCCGGGGGCACCTCCCTCATCGTGGACGTGAAGGGCTACACCGAAATGGAGATCTTGGGGGCGACCCGAGACGACGCGGCAGGGGAGTGCTTTGACAAGATCGCCCGGGTCATGGGCCTGGGCTACCCCGGCGGCGGTCCGCTGGACCGGGCCTCTCAGGGCGGCAACGACAAGGCCTTCGTCCTGCCCAAGGTCCATGTGCAGGATGCCCCCCTGGATATGTCCTTCTCCGGCCTGAAGACGGCCATGCTGAACCTCATCCACAAGGCCCAGCAGAAGGGAGAGGAGCTGCCCGTGGCAGACCTGGCGGCCTCCTTTTCCGCGGCGGTCAGCGAGGAACTGGTCCCCCGGACCATGGCGGCTGCCCGGAGCTTAGGCTACGGCAAGGTGGCTGTGGTGGGCGGTGTGGCCGCCAACTCCCGGATCCGCGGCGACCTGGAAAAGGCCTGTGCCCAAGAAGGCTGCACCCTGTACCTGCCGCCCCTGAAGCTGTGCGGCGACAACGGGGCCATGATCGGCAGCCAGGGATATTACGAATACCTGGCCGGGACCCGGGCTGGGACCGACCTGAACGCCTACGCCAACCGGGATATCTCCCTGGGCTATTAAAAACGTATGTGCACTGTCTGCGCACAGTCTGTGGACAAGTCGGTGGAAAGTGTGCATAACTATTTGTAGAAATCACGCCATATTTTGGTAAAAAACGGGGTGAAAGGTCTGAATATCAGGGCTTTCACCCCGGTATACCCAATGTATAGCGCAGAGGGATTGACAACCTGCTGCTTTTGTGATAAAATGTTATCCGCTAAGCATAAGCTGGTACAGCCCTTTGCAGAGCATCTTGTCGTAGGGTAGAAGAATAAAATATGCTGGTGTAGCTCAGTTGGTAGAGCATCTCACTCGTAATGAGAAGGTCGCGTGTTCGAGTCACGTCACCAGCTCCACGGCTCCTCGTCTGATGGCGGGGAGCTTTTTTATTTTTGCACCTGATATTTCACGCGGTTGCCATACTTGCTGGCGCGCAGCAGGCCCAACTGCGCAAACTTCAGGACAAACCTGCGGATTGTCCCATAGGCAGCGTTGCCGAAGTCCTTTTCCAGCTGTTTGGTGGAAAAGGCACCATCGCCGTAGGCGGAGAGAACGAAGTGCCAGAGATCCCGCTCTTTTTCTGTTACATCGCCTCGCTCTAGGGCTTTCCGGAATGTGTCCGTGGTGCTAGGCGCGGACAGCACTGAGCCGAGCTTGTGATACACGTTTTCGATAAAATACACCAAGAACGGCGTTACATCCAGGATGCCGCTGGTCTGGGCATTTTGTTCGGTCAGGGTGTAGGCATCATAGTAGCCCTTTCGGCTCTTTTCCACATAGGTAGACAAGGGAACGAACAGGGCAGAGGAATATCCCTGCTGCACAAGGTACCACAGGTGCAGAAGACGGGCCATTCTGCCGTTGCCGTCAAACCAGGGATGCAGGTAGGCTACATAGAAATGGATCAGCGCAGCCTTCAACAGGTCGTTCATGGAGGACTCCTCGTTGATGAAGATGACGAGACGGTCCATGTATTCCGGCAGCTTCGGCCAGGGCAGACCAGTGTGTTCTACTTTATCCCCTACGATGTATACGCTGTCGTGGCGATATTTGCGGCCCGGCAGCAGTCGATTTTCGGAAGGCAAAAAGCTGCCGACTGTTAGCTCATAGAGCTGATAGATGCTCTCCTCGCTGATCCTGTTGGCGGGGTCGCTGATAAACTCCAGCCCCTTCTTCATGCCGTAGATGCGGTCCTCGCTTTCGTTGGACGGGGCATAACCGGAGAGAATCTTGCGGACGCTGTCCCGTGAGGTCTCGATCTGCTCAATGGTGAAGGTGGAGATGATCTCGTTCTCCATAGCCTTGCGGCCGTAAAGCTGGGTGCTGGCCTGGGGCGTCAGCAGCACCTTAGCCGCCGATAAGCGGACCTGGGCGACGCTCTCCAGATAGACCAGCGCCCCGCCATCGAACGCCTTCAGCGGGAGTGATCGATAGAAGCCGGTTCCCAGCAATTGAACGAACTCTTTGATGTCGGCCTGGGGATATTTATAGCCCAGCTTTTTTAGGTCCGTCACACGTTTGTCTGACAGCAATTTCAAAAATAAGGCTGCGTCCATGTTTTCACCTCTGATAGTTTTTGGTATCAATTAGTATCAGTATAGCGGAGGATGTCTGCGTTGGCAAGGGGCGATAGTAAGAATATTTGGGAACAGGCAGAAGGAGGGATACGCTACGCGTATCCCTCCTTCTGCTCATTTGTCAGTTCAGCAGATAGATCCCGAAGTTCAAGTACCCGGCGAAGGTGACCCAAAGCAGGTAGGGAGTCAGGAGCCAGGCGGCCCGGGTCTGGACGCGGCCAAAGCGGGCCATGGTGGCCAGGATCAGCCCCCACAGCAGCAGGAGCCACAGGAAGGAAAAGAAGTAGAACTTTCCGTTGAAAAAGAGCAGGGACCAGCAGAAATTCACCACGAGCTGCATCCCGTACAGGACCAGGCCCCGCTTGGCATCGGCGCAGCCTTCCCCGTCGTGCCACACTAAATAGCTGGCCCAGCCCATGAGCAGGAAGAGAAGGGTCCAGACCACCGGGAACAGCCAGGCCGGGGGCGACAAGGGGGGCTGGATCAACTGGGAAAAGGCTGCCATCTGATCCCGGGTCAGCCAGGCGGACAGGCCGCCCACCGCCAAGGGGATGGCCAGGGCCAGAAGCAGGGATCTCCATTGGATACGCACAAAAATCACCTCGCCTTAGTATAGGAGAGAGCGGCGGGGCTTATGCGCAGGATGGGCGCGGCTGCAAAAGCAGGCGCGCCCATCCGTTTCGGTATTATTGGAGCCAGGCATCCACCCCGATGGAGGTGGACGCATTCCGATAGGAGAATTCCCAGTCGGTGGTGGTGTAGTAGGCCCCGCCGGAGGCGCAGTCTGTGGCTATGCCTACCTTTGCTTCCCAACAAGCTGAAAAAAACGACCGCTGAAGCGGTCGTTTTTTATCGATCAGAATCAGTTCTTTTGCTTCAGGCTTGCCTGGGCTGCGGCCAGACGAGCGATGGGAACGCGGAAGGGGGAGCAGGAGACGTAGTCCAGACCCACCTTGTTGCAGAACTCCACAGAAGTGGGGTCACCGCCGTGTTCGCCGCAGATGCCCAGCTTCAGGTCGGGGCGGGTCTTGCGGCCCAGCTCTGCGGCCATGGCCACCAG
>CAYNZG010000146.1:0-4354 GCA_964401525.1 uncultured Ruminiclostridium sp. | reverse complement strand
AAAAGGTAAACAGCCCTTGGTGGGGGCTGTTTACTTCTTTTTTTCAGGATGCTATACTAAAGAGCAGATCAACACAAGGAGTTTGTTCCATGATAACCATACAAAACTACGTTCGGGCCCAGAGCCTTGAGGAGGCTTATCAGCTCAACCAGGACAAGAACAACCGCATTTTAGGCGGGATGCTCTGGCTGAAGGTCAGCGCCGGGCAGGTGGACACCGCCATCGACCTGTGCGACCTGGGGCTGGACACCATTGAGGAGACCGACGACCACTTCGCCCTAGGGGCCATGGTCAGCCTGCGGCAGGTGGAGCTCCACCCCGGCCTCAACGCCTACACCCAGGGGGCCGCCGCCGCGGCGGTCCGGGACATCGTGGGGGTGCAGTTCCGCAACCTGGCCACCGTGGGCGGCAGCCTGTGGGGGCGGTTCGGTTTCTCCGATGTGCTCACCGTCTTCCAGGCCATGGACAGCTATGTGGAGCTGTATCAGGGCGGCATCGTCCCCCTGGAGCAGTTCGCCAAAATGCGCACGGACCGGGACCTGCTGGTGCGGCTCATCGTCAAAAAGACCCCGGGGCGGTTCGTCTATCAGGCCATGCGCATCCAGCGGACAGATTTCCCCGTCCTCACCTGCGCCCTGTCCGAGGTGGCAGGGGAGCGGCGGCTGGTGGTGGGTGCGCGCCCGGCCAAGGCCGTGGTCCTGCGGGACGAGGAAGGTCTGCTGGGAGAGCACATCACCCCGGAGAGCGCGGCGGCCTTTGCCGACTACGCCGCGGCCCACATCTCCACCGGCAAGAACCAGCGGGGGAGCGCGGACTACCGCACCCACCTCATCAAAGTCCTGGCCCGTCGGTGCGCCCTGGAACTGGAGGAGAAGTCACGATGAAGATCACCATCACCCTCAACGGTCGGCCTGTGTCCGACCACATCGACCCGGACCTGCTGCTGCTGGACTGGCTCCGCCAGCACAAGTGCTTCAGCGTCAAGCGCGGCTGCGAGACCGCCAACTGCGGCCTCTGCACCGTCCTGCTGGACGGAGTCCCGGTGCTGTCCTGCTCCACGCTGGCCGCCCGGGCCGACGGCCACAGTGTGCAGACCCTGGAGGGCCTCCGGGCGGAGGCCGAGGCGTTCGTGGGATATATCGCAGACCAGGGAGCCGAGCAGTGCGGCTTCTGCAACCCCGGCTTCGTCATGAACACCATCGCGCTGCTGCGGGAAAATCCCGACCCCACCGACGACGAGATCCGGGCCTATCTGGCCGGGAACCTGTGCCGCTGCTCCGGCTACGAGGGGCAGCTCCGGGGCATCCGGGCCTATCTGGACCAGAAAGGGGAGGGGACCCATGGAGCATAACTTCAAACGCGTCAATCAATCCATCCGCAAAAAGGATGCCATGCAGCTGCTCACCGGCCAGCCGGCCTATGTGGACGACATCGTCCCGGACGATGCCCTGGTGGTGAAGCTCCTGCGCAGCCCCCACGCCCACGCCCTGGTGCAGGCGGTGGACAAGTCCGCCGCCCTGGCCGTCCCCGGCGTGGTGGGGGTCTACACCTGGGAGGATGTGCCGAAAAACCGCTACACCAACGCCGGGCAGACCTATCCCGAGCCCTCCCCCTACGACCGCCTGATCCTGGATCAGCGGGTGCGGTTCGTGGGGGACCCGGTGGCCATCGTGGCCGCCGAGGACGGCAAGGCCGCCGATCAGGCGCTGGCCGCCCTGAAAGTGGAGTACGAGGTCTTAGAGCCGGTGCTGGATTTCCGCTCCGCCAAGGACAACGCCGTGCTGGTCCACCCGGAGGAGGACTGGCTGGCCAACTGCCCCGTGGGGGCAGACAACCGGCGGAACTTAGTGGCCGCCGGGGTGGAGTCCGACGGGGATGTGGAGGCGGTCCTGGCGGACTGCCCCATCGTGCTGGAGCACACCTTCCACACCAAGGCCTTCAGCCAGGCCATGATGGAGACCTTCCGCACCTACACCCATCTGGACCGCTACGGGCGGCTCCATGTGATCTCCTCCACCCAGATCGTTTTCCACTGCCGCCGCATTTTAGCCCGGGCCCTGGGCATCCCCAAGAGCCGGGTCCGGGTGGAGAAGCCCCGCATCGGCGGGGGCTTCGGGGCGAAGCAGTCGTCTATCTCCGAGGTCTTCCCGGCCTTCGTCACCATGCAGACCGGCCGGGCCGCCAAGATCATCTTCACCCGGGAGGAGTCCCAGGTGGCCGGGTCCCCCCGCCATGAGATGGAGGTCACTGTCCGGCTGGGGGCCGAGCGGGACGGGCGCATCCGCGCGCTGGACGTTTACACCCTGTCCAACTCCGGGGCCTACAGCGAGCACGGCCCCACCACCGTGGGCCTCTCCGGCCACAAGTCCATCCCTCTGTACACCGGGGGGCTGGAGGCCTTCCGCTTCGGCTACGATGTGGTCTACACCAACACCATGGCCGCCGGGGCCTATCGCGGCTACGGGGCCACCCAGGGGACCTTCGCCGTGGAGTCCATGGTCAACGAGCTGGCGGAGAAGCTCGGGATGGACCCGGTGGCCATCCGGGAGAAGAACATGGTCCGGGAGGGCATGGTCATGCCCGCCTACTACAACGAGCCGGCCAACGCCTGCGCGCTGGACCGCTGTATGCAGCGGTGCGCCGACCTCTTCGGCTGGGCGGAGAAGTACCCCGTCCGGGACATGGGGGACGGGAAGATCCGCGCCGCCGGGGTGGCCATGTCCATGCAGGGCTCCGGCATCTCCGGCCTGGATGTTGGCTCGGCCACCATCAAGCTCAGCGACGAGGGGACCTACAACCTCCTCATCGGCGCGGCGGACATGGGCACCGGCTGCGACACCATCTTAGCCCAGATGGCCGCCGAGAGCCTGGACTGCCCGGTGGACGACATCGCCGTCTTCGGCGCGGACACCGACGCGTCTCCCTACGATTCCGGCTCCTACGCCTCCTCCACTACCTACGTCACCGGCGGGGCGGTGGAAAAGGCCTGCGGAGAGCTGAAGCAGAAGCTCTGCGCCATCGGCGCGGGGCTGCTGGGCTGCGAAGCGGAGGAGGTCGTCTTTGAAGGGGACCGGGTCCGCTGCCTCACCGACGGGCGGACGGTGCCCCTGACGGACATCGCCACCAAGTCCCAGATGTTCAGCGGCATCGCCCCGGAGGCCACCGCCATGCACACCTCCCCGGTGTCCCCGCCGCCCTTCATGGTGGGCATGGCCGAGGTGGAGGTGGACACCCTCACGGGTCTCGTGACCCCGCTGCACTATGTGGCGGTGGTGGACTGCGGCACCCCCATCAACCCCGCCCTGGCCCGCATCCAGGTGGAAGGGGGGCTGGTCCAGGGCATCGGCCACACCCTCATGGAGAACGTGACCTTTGACAAAAAGGGCAAGCTGGCGGAGAACAGCTTCATGACCTACAAGATCCCCACCCGGCTGGACATGGGCACGCTGGAGGTGGAGTTCGAGAGCAGCTATGAGCCCACCGGCCCCTTCGGGGCCAAGTCCGTTGGGGAGATCGTCATCAACACCCCCGCCCCGGCCATTGCCCACGCCATCTATCGGGCCACCGGGACCTGGCACCGGGAGCTGCCCATCACCCCGGAGCAGGTGGCGATGGGGACGGTTTTGGCGGAAAGGATGGGAAGGTATGATAGACAGATAGATTGCGGAAGCAACGGAGTGTGACTTTAAAGTCGCGCTGGAGAAAAAGAAGCCAAAAAGCTGGCTGAAAAGTGTCAGTGCCTTTGCCAACGGCCTGGGCGGTACGCTCTTTTTCGGGATCGATGATGGCAGGAACGCGATCGGACTGGCCGATGCACAAGGCGATGCGGAAGCCATCAGCCGTCTCATCGAGGAACGGATCACGCCCTATCCCAACTTCGTCCTCACGCCGGAACGGGAGAGCGGGAAAGACCTTAGGGGCAAGCTGACCCATGCAGGCGCGCTGCTGGCGGATGTGTCTCCCATCAAGCACTCCCGCTTGTTCTGCACTCGCTGGAACGGAATGGATAAAAGCGGCGGCATCGTGGATGCCCTGGACAGCGAAGTTCACATTTTGTTGTCCCAAAACAGGGCAACGATGTGATATGTGACCGCAATGTTACAATTATGTTTCAGTGTTTTGAGAAGGGTTGACGGGGAAGGGTTTCTTGGATAAAATACCCCCGTAAGAAGGCGATTAAGCGTTTATAAAAATAAGGACGTCCTTATTTTTATGTCCTGCTGTGCAGGACATAATGCGCCTTCGAGAATGACATAATGCCCGAGAGGGTTTTATGTAAATATTTTAAGGAGGTAAATTCCTATGAGAAACTTTAAAAAGGTTCTCAGCCTGGTGCTCTGCATGGCTATGATGC
>CAYNZG010000145.1:0-4356 GCA_964401525.1 uncultured Ruminiclostridium sp. | reverse complement strand
GAACCCACGGCCTCTTGGACCCGAACCAAGCGCGATACCAAGCTTCGCCACACCCGGATAAATAAGCTATTTTATTATACGCAAGCAGGCACGGAATGTCAAGGAAAAAGCAAGGATTTTCCTGCCGGATATTTTTTCTCCCTGCCCCATATACATGAAGGGAAACGTCGGGCGGGGAGGTGCGCATCATGGCAGAAGACCGGCGCAGGAAACGGAAGAAAAATGCACAGACAGCGGGAGAGCGGCGGCGGTTGCGGCAGCTCATCCTCTGCGTGGTCCTCTTTGGTCTGCTGTTCGTGGGCCGCAGCGCAGGCTGGGAGCCGCTTTCCCAGGTGGCTGCGACGGTGAGCAGTCTGGTCCGGCAGGACACGGATTTCCAGGCGGTCTTTGCCCATTTGGGAGAAGACTTTGCCAGGGGAGAGGCTGTGGAGACTTTCCAGGGGCTGTGGGGCACGGTCTTTCCCCGGGAGGGTCCATGACGGGACAGGTCGATAGCACGGGGGGCTTCTGGCTGCTCCTGGGGGTGCTGCTGCTGGCGGCACCCCTTCGCCTGCTGTTCTGGTTCGGGGCAGCCTGCCTGGTCCATGAACTGGGCCACTGGGCCGCCATCCGCGCCCTGGGAGGACGGGTGGGGCGATTTTCCCTCACAGGGCTGGGGGCGGTCATTCGCCCGGTCCGCGGGCGGCTGTTCTCCTATGGAGAGGAGGGGCTGACGGCCCTGGCCGGTCCGGCGGCCAGCTTGCTGCTGGCCTTGGCGGCGGGGCTGTGGGGCCGATGGCTCCAGGGAGGGGAGGATGCCTATCTGCTGGCTGGGCTGAGCCTGACCCTGGCCTTGTTCAACCTCCTGCCCGCCGAACCGCTGGACGGCGGGCGGGCCTTGGGGGCCTTGCTGGCCCAGGGACTGGGACCGGACCGGGGCGAGCAGTGGATGGATCGCCTCACCCGACTGTTGGGTGCTTGTCTACTGCTGTTTGGGCTTTGGGTCCTGGCGCAGACGGGCAACGGTCTGCCCGCCCTCTGGGGCGGCTGGCTGCTGGTCCGGCGGCGCTCTTGACGGCGGCGGCCGCCCATCGTATACTGATAGCATACCATTATAATAGTATAACCTATCACAGATCCAAACGCGAAAGAAAGGCGGGTACCTATGTCTTTACAGATCATCCGAACCGACATCACCACCCTGGCGGTGGATGCCATTGTGAACGCCGCCAACAACAGCCTCCTGGGCGGCGGCGGGGTGGACGGCTGCATCCACCGGGCCGCCGGGCCGGAGCTGCTGCGGGAGTGCGAGACCCTCCACGGCTGTGACACCGGCGATGCAAAAATCACCAGGGGCTATCGGCTGCCCAGCCGCTATGTCATCCACACCGTAGGCCCCCGGTGGCGGGACGGCCGCCACGGCGAGCGGGAGAAGCTCATCTCCTGCTATCGGACCTCCCTCAAGCTGGCGCAGGAGCACGGCTGCCGGACGGTGGCCTTCCCTCTCATCTCCTCCGGAGTCTACGGCTATCCCAAGGCAGAGGCCATTCAGGTGGCGGTGGAGACCATCCAGGCCTTTTTGCAGGCGCAGGAGATGGAGGTCTCCCTGGTCATCTTCGACCGGGCGGCGGAACAGATCGTGAAAAGGGCCTATCCGGACCTGATACAGGGTTTTTGACGGGGGCGTTTTTCTGACCGCTCCCCCTTCTGAATTTTGATTTTTTGGTCAAAAACGCCTTTGAAAATTCGGGGAAAATCAGGCATACTATCCATATAAATCAAAAAGCGGAGGGGCAAATCTATGAAACGTGTCAAAGCAGCCTGCATCTGCCAGACCTTGCATTTCCAGCTCAAGGAGGATGTGCCCCACGACTACGCGGTGAAGTCCGTGCAGGAAGAAGTGCAGCTCTACAAGCGCACCCTGGACCGGAACGGCACCCAGTACAAGATCGTGGATGAGACCGTGCAGCCGGACGGTTCCATCATGGTGAAGGTCATCAAGCAGTACAATTCCTCCCCCGTGGGAAACTATCTGGACTGAAAAACAGCGTGTGGTCGACAGACTGCACGCTGTTTTTGCGTCTGCGGCTCTGCGGCTCCCGGTTTTCGTGGTTGCCAGCCCCCTGTTTTTTTGCTATAATTTACTATCAACCATTCTTCCGTGGCTGTGCCTGTCTAAGGGCGGCCATGGTTTGGCATACTGTAAGGAGAAATGCTATGGATCTGCTCCACGGGGTCGATTGGCAGGGGATGAGCATCATGGCCCTGCGCATCGCGGCTATCCTGCTGTGTCTGGTGGTCCACGAGGTCTGCCATGGGCTGGCCGCTTACTGGCTGGGGGATCCCACCGCCAAGCGGAGCCGCCGCCTGTCGCTGAATCCCCTCCATCACCTGGATGTGTTCGGCTTGCTGATGATGGTCACGGTGGGCTTCGGCTGGGCAAAGCCTGTGCCGGTGGACCCGCGCTACTTTAAAAAGCCCAAGCAGGGCATGGCTATCACGGCGCTGGCCGGGCCGATCTCCAACTTCATCCTGGCCTATCTGGCCGCGCTGGGAGCCAACGGGCTGGCCGCAGTGATGACCCTCCGGGGAGAGACCACGGGGGTGTCCCTGGCCTTCCAGTTCTGCTACCTGCTGGTCCTGCTGAACATCGGCCTGGGGGTCTTCAACCTGATCCCCTTCCCGCCGCTGGACGGGTCCAAGGTGGTGGCTATGTTCCTGTCGGACCGCCTCTACATCCGCTGGATGCAGTTAGAGCGGTACGGGATGATCGTGCTCATGGCCATCCTCTGGTTCGGCTGGTTCGATGGATTTTTGGACGGCGCGCGGGCCGTGCTGACAGACCTGATGTTTTCCGGGTCAGAGTTCGCCTTCTACGGCGTGCTGGCCCTGCTGCGATAACAACGCCGGAGCGACGGCAAGGAAAGGGGAGGGAAGACCATGGTGCGATGGATCCTGCTGGTCCTTCTGGCCCTGCTGCTCTTGCTGAGCGTGACGGTCCGCCTGGGCGTTCTGGCGGGCTATGGGCAGGAGGGGCCTTGGGTGAAGCTGCGGATCGGTCCGAAGCAGCTCCCAGTCTATCCCGTGCAGCGCAGCCCGAAGAAGAAGCCCCCTAAAAAAACGCGCAAAAAGAAAGCGGCCAAGGAACCGGCTCAGCGGGACAAGGGCGGCTTGTTAGAGCTGGCCTGGGACCTGCTCCCTGTGGTGGGGAAGGCGGCGGGCCGCTTCCGCCGCAAGCTGCGCATCGACGAGCTGACCCTCCACCTGACCTGGGCCGAGGAGGACCCCGCCGACGCGGGCATCCACTACGGCTGGGCCTGGGGACTGACAGAATCGCTGCTGGCCTTTTTGGAGGCCCGCTTCACCATTCAAAAACGAGAGGTGTCCCTGGATGTGGACTTCCTGACGGAGCAGCCCCGGCTGCTGCTGCGGGCGGGCCTGTCCATGACGCCTGCGCAGATCCTGGCCATCGCTCTGCCGACGGGGGCGGAGGCCCTGCGCATCCTGTGGGGACATCGAAAGCGACCCAATCCAACGGCGCACACACAGAAAGGGGAAGGAAACCATGGAAAACAAGCATCCTGTCAATGAAATGATCGCCAGCACCATCCAGAAGATCCGGGAAACGGTGGATGCCAACACGGTGGTGGGGGAGCCCATCCAGGTGGACGGCGTGACCATCATCCCGGTGTCCAAGATCTCCTTTGGGTTTGGCACCGGCGGCTCGGAGCTGCCCGGCAAGGCCGACAAGGGCAACCCCTTCGGCGGCGGCGGCGGTGCCGGGGTGAAGGTGACCCCGGTGTGCTTCCTGGTGGTCAGCGAGGGTCAGGTGCGGGTCCTGCCCATGGCGGCACCTGCCGAGAACAGCGTGGACCGCATTGTGGAAAAGATCCCCGACATCATGGGGATGATCTCCGACTTTGCCGAGAAAAAGAAGGGAAAGCCCGCTGAGACCCAATGATCTGTTGAAGATCGCGCATAATTCTTCCTCTTTCTTTCCACACTAAGGGTATCTTTTGCGGATGGAGGGAGACCCATGGGAAAAAAGCTGATGCTCCTGGCCGCGCTCTGCGCGCTGTGGCCGGGGTGGCTCATGCATGCTAAGGCGGCGGAGGTGCCGGCGGTTTCCGCGGCCTCCGCTGTTTTGCTGGACGCGGCCTCCGGCCGGGTGCTGTTTGCCCAGAACGAGAACGAGTCCCGGCCCATCGCCAGCATCACCAAGCTCATGACGGCTTTGGTGGCGGTGGAGCATCTGGAGGACCTGGAGGAGCCGGTCACCATCCGGCCGGAGTGGACGGGCATCGAGGGGACCTCCCTCTACCTGACGGCGGGAGAGGTGCTGACGGTGCGGACCCTGCTCTATGGGCTGCTCCTGCA
>CAYNZG010000144.1:0-4365 GCA_964401525.1 uncultured Ruminiclostridium sp. | reverse complement strand
GCTTCTGATCTTCTCTATGGATACAAAAGACCTGCGCTTCGGCGCAGGTCTTTTTTTACAGTCGTGCCTCCGGTGGGGTCCCCTTTTCTCCGGAGAAAAGGGGGGAAAAGAGCGCCGGGGCTCTGCCCCTGGACCCCGGGGAAGGGCTGCGATATCCTGTCAGGGGAGCTTCTCTTTTCCCGCGATTTTGGTTCCGTTGTCGATGCGCGGTCCATGGCGCGCCCACCGGCTGGGCGCGCGGGGACGTGGGTGGAGAACTACAAAGAAAAAGGGTTCTGCGATCTCAGAGGCTCCCTTGTGTAATGGCCCAGGCAACGTCACCTTGGGAAAGATGGTCTATGAGATGAGACCATAGATTTTTCGGCGGGGAAAGGAAAAAATTTCCCTCGACAGGCTTCCTGATACTTTTGTTGGGGGGAAATGGTACACTCCAGGCGTCCCTGAAAAACGGGCACGGAAAGGAGGACGAGCCATGCCGGTCCTGTATAAACGCGGCCTTTTGGAGAGCACCCGGGTGACCATGCTCTCCCCTGATTACATCTCCCCCAACCCGGACCAGCCCCGGCGGCACTTCGACCCCGACGGCCTGGCCGAGCTGGCCGACAGCATCCGGGTCCACGGGATCCTCCAGCCCCTGACGGTGCGGCGGAAGGGCGGCGGACGCTATGAACTCATCGCCGGAGAACGCCGCCTGCGGGCGGCGGTGATCTGCGGCCTGCGGGAGGTCCCCTGCCTCATCATGGAGGTGGACCGGGAGAACTCCTGCCTACTGGCCCTCATCGAGAACCTGCAGCGGCGGGACCTGGACTTCTGGGAGGAGGCCAAGGCCCTGGAACGGCTGATCCGGGTCTATGGGCTGTCCCAGGAGGAGGCCGCCGCCAAGGTGGGCAAGTCCCAGTCGGCGGTGGCCAACAAGCTCCGGCTGCTGCGCCTGCCGGAGGAGGTCCTGGAGCTGCTGCGCAGCAAGGGCTTTTCCGAGCGTCACGCCCGGGCGCTGCTCCGCCTGCCCACGGCCGAGGCCCAGAAGGACACGGCCGCTTTGGCCGTCCGGGAGGGCTGGACCGTGGCCCGGACCGAGCAGTATGTGGAGGAGCTTCTCCGGGCAGAGGGCCGGGAGAAAAAGCCCCGCCGCCCCCTGCTCATCCGGGATGTGCGGTTTTTCCTGAACTCCCTGGACCACAGCCTGACGGTGATGCGTTCGGCGGGGGTCAACGCCCAGTGCCACCGGGCGGAGGAGGGAGACGACATTCTGCTGACCATCCGCATCCCCAAGGCCAAACCCTCGGCCTGAGGGAAGCGGTGTGAGGTCCTCTTGCACTTCCCTTTCTTTTTCTGGATGTTTCACGTGAAACATCCATATTTTTTTGCCATTCTATGGTCTGCGCCTTGAAAAAGTACGCTATAATAGGTATAATAAAGGTCTACCCAAACATTTTCGGGATTTTGCCACAGGCAGGAAGAAGGGAATGAGACCATGGCGAAAACCATAGCCTTTGTCAATCAGAAGGGCGGCGTGGGGAAAACCACCAGCTGCGTGAACCTCGGCTCGTGCCTGCGTGCCGCCGGCGCGCGGGTGCTGGTCTGCGACTTTGACCCCCAGGGAAACGCCACCTCCGGCTTCGGGGTGGACAAGGGGACGGTCTTTCCCACGGTGTACGACGTGCTTATCAGCGGGGCCCCGGTGGAGAACGCCATCGTAAAGACCCCCTATGCCGATGTGCTCCCGGCCAACAAAGGTCTGGCCGGTGCCTCGGTGGAGATGATCGGCATGGACCGGCGGGAGTATCTGCTGAAAGAGGCCCTGGACCGGGTGGCGGAGAACTATGACTTCGTCCTCATCGACTGCCCGCCCTCCCTGGAGCTGCTGACCCTGAACTGTCTGTGCGCCGCCGACGCGGTGCTGGTGCCGGTCCAGTGCGAATACTACGCCCTGGAGGGCCTGAGCGACCTCATCTCCACGGTGCGGGTGGTGAAGAACCGCCTGAATCCCGCCATCGAGATCGAAGGGCTTCTGCTGACCATGTATGACGGCCGGACCAACCTGTCCATGCAGGTGGCGGAGGAGGTCAAGCGGCACTTCCCCGGCAAGGTCTTTGCCACGGTCATCCCCCGGAACGTGCGCCTGTCCGAGGCACCCAGCCACGGCAAACCGGTGAACGCCTACGACGGCTCCTCCCGCGGTTCCGTGGCCTACAAGCTCCTGGCCGAGGAATTTTTGCGGCAGAACCCCATAGAAAGGAAGGAGTGACCCCATGGGCTTAGGAAGAGGCCTGGACGCCCTGCTGGGCGACAGCTCCCTGCTCACCCAGGAAGGCGGCTCGGTGAACCTTCCCATGGACCAGGTGGAGCCTGGTCTGAACCAACCGAGAAAGCATTTTGACGAGGCTGCGCTGGCAGAGCTGACGGAGTCCATCCGCCAGCACGGCGTGTTGCAGCCCTTGACGGTCCGCCGCCTGGCCACCGGGCGGTATCAGATCATCGCCGGGGAACGCCGCTGGCGGGCCGCCGGTCAGGCGGGCCTGACCCAGGTCCCCGCCATCATCATCGAGGCCGATGACCGGAAGGTCATGGAGTTGGGCCTTATCGAGAACCTCCAGCGGGAGGACCTGAACCCTATGGAGGAGGCCGCCGGGTACCGGGCCCTGATCCGGGACTACGGCCTGACCCAGGAGGAGGCCGCCAAGCGGGTGAGCAAGTCCCGCCCGGCTCTGGCCAACGCCATGCGTCTGCTGGGTCTGCCCCAGGAGGTCCAGTGGCTCATCGAACAGGGGAACCTGTCCGCGGGACACGGACGGGCGCTGCTGGCTCTGCCCACGGCAGAGGACCAGATCGCCTTTGCCGGTGAGATCGTGGACAAGGGCTTTTCCGTCCGGGAGACGGAGGAGCGCATCCGGCAGCGGCTCCAGGCCGAGGACCCGGACCAGCCGGAAGTGGCCCCGACTCGCCCCAGTTTCAAGGCGGAAGAGCAGCGGCTCACCGCAGATCTGGGCCGAAAAGTGACCATTACCCAAGGGAAGAAAAAGGGCAAGATCGCCCTGGAATACTACGATCAGGAGGATCTGGAGGCCCTGATGCAGGCCCTGCAGACCCTCCCCGGAAGGGAGGTGGGACGTTGAATCCCGAAGGATCCAAACAGGAAGTGTCCACGACAGAGGGACAGTCTGCCCGGCCCTCTCCGGCCGAGGAGAAGCGCAAGCAGAAGAGCAAGACCCGCCCGGTCACGGTATACATGGGCGTGCTCTTCGTGGTGGTCTTCCTGCTGCTGCTCCTGTCCTTCTTCATGCAGCAGCGCAGCCAGCAGGCTCTGGAGGACTTGAACGAATCCATGACCATGAGCCAGGACGTGACCGCCCTGCAAATGGACAAGCAGCGGTTAGAGTTCGAGCTGCAGCAGAGCAAGGAAGACCTGGAAGAGACCCAAAAGGCCCTGGAAGACCAGGAAAAGCAGACCCAGGCTGTGGAGTGGCTCCGCCAGATGGAGGCAGCCGCCCGGACCTCCTACCAGACCCTGAAGACGATGGTGGAGGAGTTTGAGAAGACCGGTCTGGCGGACTACCTGCCCAAGACCTCTGTGGTGGAGGGGGAAAAGTCCCCGGCAGATGCCTACCGGGCCATTTACGCCATGATCTATTGACCCCAATGTTTCACGTGAAACATGGAAATAGAAAGAAAAAGAGAGCAACCGCAAGATCAATGATGAGGAGATAACGACCATGCTGGACATCAAGAGAATCAAGGAAGATCCCGACAAGGTAAAGGCCGGTCTGCGGGCCAAGGAGGTCGATTGCGACGCCGAGGTGGACCGCATCCTGGCCCTGGACAAGGAACGCCGCGACATCATCTTTGCCACCGAGCAGATGAAGGCCGAGCAGAACAAGGTCTCCAAGACCATCCCCCAGATGAAGAAGGCTGGGGAGGACACCGCCCCCGTCTTCAAGCGCATGGGCGAGCTGAAGGCAGAGATCGCTGCCAACGACGAGAAGTTGCGCACCGTGGAGGCAGAGTACCGCACCCTGATGCTGTCCCTGCCCAACCTGCCCGACGAGGACCTGAAGCCCGGCGGTAAGGAGAACAACGAGCCCCTGCGCTACTTCGGCGAGCCCCATACCTTTGACTTCGAGCCCAAGCACCACGTGGACCTGTGCACTGACCTGGGCTTCATCGACTACACCCGCGGCGTGAAGCTGGCCGGTTCCGGCTTCTGGATGTACACCGGCATGGGCTCCCGCCTGGAGTGGGCCCTGCTGAACTACTTCATCGACACCCACCTGGCCGACGGCTATGAGTTCGTGCTGCCTCCCCACATGCTGGAGTACCAGTGCGGCGAGACCGCCGGTCAGTTCCCCAAGTTTGCCGACGAGGTCT
>CAYNZG010000143.1:0-4369 GCA_964401525.1 uncultured Ruminiclostridium sp. | reverse complement strand
TGATGGCGGCGGCCAGAAGGATATAGCTCAGGTTGGACACGGTGGAGTAGGCCAGCCGCCGCTTGAAGTGGCGCTGTTTCAGCGCCATGGCGGAGCCGAACACCACGGTAATCATGGCCAGCGCCATGACCGTATACTGACCCCACGTGCCATAGAGGATATCAGTTCCGAAGGTGAAGTACACCAGACGGATACAGGCGAAGGCACCCGCCTTGACCACGGCCACCGCGTGGAGCAGCGCCGTTACCGGCGTGGGGGCCACGGCCGCGCTGATCAGCCAGCTATGCATGGGCCAGATGGCGGCCTTGACGCCGCAACCCACAAAGCTGAGAACAAACACCGTCAGCAGCAGCGTCATGTTGCCGCTGTAGTTTGCCAGATGTCCGCCGCCCACGAAGTCCTGCGCGTCGTTGACGATCAGGAACACAAGGCCGATGAACACCAGCGCCGCACCCGCGATGGAGAAGGCGGCGTATTTCACGCCTGCGTGGATGGCCTGCTTGGTCATGGCGTGCATCACCAGCGGGATGGTGGCCAGCGTCAGCAGCTCGTAGAACAGGTACATGGTCATCATGTTGGCGGCGAAGGCAATGCCCAGCGTCACGCCAAAGGAAGCGGTGAAGAACGCCCAGAACATGGGCTTGTGCCCCTCGTGCTTCATGTAGTCCCATGCATACACCATGGTAAACGGCCACAGGGAGGCGGAGAGCCCGGCAAAGAGCCTGGCCGCACCGTCCATCCGCAGCGTGAAGTGGAGAGAGTCCGTAAAGCGGAGGAAGGTGAAGTCGCTTCCGTCGCAGTTCAGGATGGCCATCCATGCCAACACTGTGGTCAGCGCGATGATGATGCCATAGAAGGTATGCCGCGCACGGTCGGTGCGGAAGGGGATGAAGTAGGCCGCCAAGCCCGCCACGATGGGCAGGAACACAGGCAGACACAGTAAAGTTCCGTTCATATCAGCACCTCCCTTACATCAGCGCCGCGGCGATGGATTCCATCACCGCAAGCACACCGTTGGGGAACAACCCCATCAGGCCGCACACCGCCGCAAAGAACACCAGCGGAAGCACGATGCCCAGCGGCTCATGAATGGGTGTCAGGTCAAGTTCTGCGGTATCGCGGCCGGGGAAGAAGGCGGCGATCACCGGCGGGAACAGGTATCCGGCGGTGAACAGCGCCGAGAGGATCAGCGTCGCCGCGGCCAGATAGCCCATGGCACCGGGCAGCGCCTCCAGCGCCGCCGTTGCCAAATACCACTTGCTGTGGAAGCCGCCGAAGGGCGGGATACCCACCAGCGAGAGGGACAGCAGCGTGAAGCACACGAAGGTCACCGGCATACGGCGGCCAAGGCCACGCAGCTCGTCCACCCGCGTCTTATGAGCCAGCAGAATGATGGCACCGGCGCACTGGAAGATGGCGATCTTGGCAGCGGCATGGAAGAACAGTTGCAGCATGGAACCGGTAAAGCCGGTTTCAGACAGGATGAAAAGACCCAGCAGTACATAGGAAATCTGAGAGATACTGGAATAGGCCAGCCGCTTTTTCAGCTCCTTTTCAAGACACCCCATGAACGAGCCCATGAAGATGGTGATCATCACCAGCACAAGGCACACTGTCTGCACCCATGTGCACCGCAGAAGGTCGGCTCCCGCGGTGAAGAAGATGGCGCGCAGTACACCGATGACACCGGCCTTGGCAATCAGACCGCTCAGCAACGCAGAGGCCGGAGCAGGTGCCGCCGGGTGGGCGCTGGGCAGCCAGTTGTGCAGCGGGAAAAGGCCAGCCTTTGCGCCATAGCCAACGATCATGCACAATACCGCCGCCAGCAGAAGGGGGCTCCCCTCTGTGATGATACCGCCATTGGCAAAGGTCAGCGTTCCGCACTGGCAGTAGACCACCACCACGCCGAACAGCGCCACGAACGCGCCGCCCACGGAGTAAAAGAGGTACTTATACGCACCCGTGATGGCCTGTTTTTTCAGCTCGTGCAGCACCAGCGGTGCGCTGCACAGGGTGGTCAGCTCGTAGAACAGGTATAGCGTCATCATGTCCGCCGCCAGCGCCGTACCCAGCAGCACCGCCTCGGTGGTGAACAGGAACACGTAGAACCGGGGCTCGCTGCCGCTGTGGGGCATGTATACGGCGGCATAGGGGATGCTGAAAAGCCAGCAAACCACCGTGACCACGGCGAACACCGCCGCCACGCCGTCCATTTTCAGCGAGAAGTCCAGTGCGCCGGAGATATACGGCACGCTCACCGCCCAGTCCTTACCGGACAGCGCGGCATAGAGTACCAGCGCCGTCAGCACTGCCTGTCCTGCCGCCAGCATGGCGGTCATAGTCTTTTTGTCCTTTTCCTTGAAAAAGGCGCACAGGATGCCCAACAGGAAGGGCAGCAGAATGATCAGATACAACATGATACAGTCCACTCCTTTCCCATTAATACTGGCAGAACAGAGCAAAGCCCTGCTGCAACAGCGCCGTCAGCGGCGCGGAGTGAATACCGATGGCAAGGCCGATGGCCAGCAGCAGCGCGGCCGGAACGGTCTGATACCAGCGGCGGGGCTGAACATGATACGCCGCGCCCTCCTTCTGGGGGATCCACAGCACCATAGCGGTATAGAGGAAGTACAGCACGTTCAGCAGCGTGGAGATGGCCAGCGCCAACAACACAGGCCACTTCTGCCACGTCAGAGAAAATGCGGCCTGGGCGAATTGCAGCTTGGGGATGAACCCGATGAACAGGGGCACACCCACCATACTGAGCGCACCGGCGGTGAAGATCACACCGGCGCTGACGTTGCGGTGTCCCGCGCCCTGCAAGCTGGGGAAGTCCGTGTGTCCGCCGGAGGCATCAGCAAGATCCGAGGCGGAGAGGAACAGCATAGGCTTTGTCAGCGCGTGGGAGAAGATGTGCAGGAACGCGGCCAGCAGCGCCGCCTCTGTCCCCATGCCCAGACCCATGTAGATATAGCCGATCTGGGCGGCGGAGGAATAGGCCACCATGGTGGTCAGGCGGCGGGAGCGGATAGCGGACACGGAGCCCACGATCATACCCGCGATGCCGAAGATCAGCAGCACCGCCTGGATACCGCTGGCGGCAAACACCTCGATACCCACGGCGCGGTAGATGATTTTGATGAGCAGCAGGATGTACGCCTTGGAGATCACACCGGAGAGAATACCGGAGGAGGCGGGGGTAGCCCGGCCATAGGTATCCGGCATCCAGAAGTGGAACGGGAACAGACCCGACTTGATGGCAAGACCCGCCGTCATCAGTCCGATGGCGATGGTCATGGAGAAGCGGTACGTTTCCTGACTCCACAGGGCGGCGATGGTCTCGTGCAATTGAGGGAACAGCAGGTGACCCGTGATGGCGTAGGTGAAGATCACGCCGATCAGGAACAGGCCGGAGCCTACCAGCGCGAACACCATGTACCGCACCGAGGCGATCAGCGTCCGGCCCGTATCCTTTGCGGAGATCAGGGCGCAGGAGGCGATGGTGCAGATCTCGATGAACACATAGCCGGTGAAGATATCGTTGGTATAGGACAGCGCCAGCAGGGAGACCATCGTCAGGTCGATCATGCTCCAATAGAGGTGGCGGCGGTCAGGCGCGATATCCTTCAGGATGTGATCCATGCCGCCCAGCACGCTCAGCAGCAGCACCACCGAGAACAGCAGCGCCATCAGCGGCTCGATCACACCGGCGGCGATCTCGTTGCCCCAGGGGGCGGGGAAATGACCCATCATATAGGCATAGCTGGTATCGTTGCTGGCGCAGAACCACAAAACGCAGCTTTGCAGCACGATGGAGACGGACAGAAGCCCGATCGTCAGCCGTCTGCCCCACTTGTCGCCCACCACGAAGGTGGTGACGGCGCACAGCAGGCACAGGATGATGGAGAAGAAGGGGAAGTTTTGTATGATGTTCATACGCGCCCTCCCTTCCGCCGGTCGGACATCATCAGATACAGCTTGTCGATGTCCAGCGTGTGGTACTTGCGATAGATGCGCACCGTCAGGCTCAGCATCAGAGCCGACACACTGACGGACACCACGATGCCCGTCAGCACCAGGCCGGCGGGGATGGGGTTGATGTAGTTGGCCATGTCCGTCACCCCGTCGGTGATGATGGGGACGACGCGGCCGGTGATGTAGCCCCGGTCTGCCAGCAGCAGGAAGGTGCCGGAGTCCATAACATCAAGGCCGATGACCTTTTTCAGAAGGTTCCGGTCAAACAGCAGCATACAGAAGCCGATGGCGAACAAAATCACCGCCACGCAGGCCTCGTAATTCTCCAGAAGATGGGTGAACATATTTTCCATTACAGCTTCCCCCTTCTGAAATACATATAAAAGCTATACAT
>CAYNZG010000142.1:0-4463 GCA_964401525.1 uncultured Ruminiclostridium sp. | reverse complement strand
TTGGTCTCAAGCAACAAAATCAGACATGAAATAGCAATCAATGTTCTAAATATTTCTTATGGTGACCAAGGCTCTCAGTGGCCATTCGTTACAGGTCTGTATCTATGTCCCCGCGCGCCGAGCCGGTAGGCGCGCCATGGACCGCCTGCCGCTCCCTCGCCGCAGGCACGATGGGACGATAGGCCCACGGCCTGCAGGGTATGGACCACCTCCACGGGGTCCAGGGGCGAAGCCCCGGCGTTCTTTTTCCCCCTTTTCTCCGGAGAAAAGGGGGGGCGGGCAATCAGCACGCACCCACGCAGCGATCACTTGACCCCCATAGTGGTCTTGGCGCTGTCCAGGAACCGCTTGGCGGCGGGGGACAGCTCCTCCAGGCTCAGCATGGCGGCCCCAAGCTGCCGATAGGCCCGGGGGACCAGGGGGAGGGAGACCACGCCGTCCGGCATATCCTGCAGATACAGGCCCGGCAGCACGCTGACGCCCAGCCCGGCGGCTACCATGTTCAGGATGGCCAGCTCGTCCTTGGAGGACCAGCACACGTTGGGGTGAAAGCCGGAATCCTTCAGCAGGCGGGGGATGTCGTGGTCGTGGGCGCTGTCCTCCATGATAAAGGGCTCGCCGGTGAGCTGGTCCAGGGCGATCTCCTTCTCCTTGGCCAGCGGGTGGTCAGCGGCCACCACGGCACACAGGTCGTCCTGCATGAACTGGATCCACTGGTGGGTGTAGTGGGGCTGGCGGCTGTAGAGTAATAGCTCCACAGAGCCGTCCCGGAGCCACTGGTCCAGGCCCTCCTGGCCGCTCTCCTGGATAGAGAGGGTGATGCCCGGATAGCGGGCGGTGAAGTTACGCAGGATGGCGGGCATCCAGAAGCGGGAGATGCAGGGGAAGACCCCCACGGAGACCGTGCCCACGGCCAGACCACGAATGTCTGCCACCTCCTGCTCCAGCCGCTGGCTCTTGAGGTGGAGATCCCGGAGGATGGGCAGGATGCGGGTGCAGTCCGCCGTGGGCCGGACCCCGGCCCGGGAGCGCACCAGCAGGGGGAACCCGAACTCGGCTTCCAAGGATTTGATGATATAGCTCAGGCCGGACTGGGTGTATCCCAGCAGCTCCGCGGCCCGGGTCATGTTGCCCACATCGATGGCTGTCAGCAGGGCATTTCGCTTGTTGTGATCCATAAGGGTGGGTCCTTTCGCTCTCATCCGCAGATGACCCAAGAAAGTCTGATGGGTACGATGAGAAAATTAGATTTTACAAATGTATCCCCTTTAGTATAGTGGTATCCTTTGGGGATTGCAAGGGGAAAATGCAGGGACTTTTTTGCTTTAGAGGGGCGAATTTTGGAAGCCGGACGGGAAAATTCGATCCATGACCGAATGGAGTTCTTCCATCAGAAAAACTGATGGAAGACATCTGAATATCTTGCTTTACAAATGAATGGATCTTTAGTATAGTAGGAACCAAGGAAGAGAACGTATGAAAGGCTCCGCCCCAGAGCCGTTCCTACATAGAAGCAGCATATGGGTCCAGGACCGTCTCTCCTGGTCCGGGCTCGAAGGTCCTCCGCTCTCTTGGGACCGCGCGGCTTCCTCAGAACGTAACCACAGTGGATGTCGGTCCGCTGTGGTTTTGTTTTTGTCTAAAATGCCAAGAAACGATAGTATAAATTCGGGTCGAGTTGGTAAAAAATGATGCTTGACGAGAGCGACGTTCCGGTGCTATGCTAAAAGCACAATAAAACACAGCAAACCAGTGAGTAAGAATAGTACCTTTTTGGGATGCCCTACAGAGAGTTGCGGATGGTGGGATCGCGGCGGGATAGCGAAAAGCGAATGGCCTTACGAGGGCGGAGCGAACACCGAGAGGTTAGTAGTGGCCGACGGGGACCGCACCCGTTATCCGGGCGGCGCGTATGATGGTACGCGAAACAGAGCGGGCGCAATGCGCCAATTTGGGTGGTACCGCAGGAAGTTACAGTCTTGTCCCATTTCGTTGAACACAACGGATGGAACAGGGCTTTTTTATTTTGTCTCCCCCCAAGCTCTCTCCACCATCAAGAAGTTTCACAGCCTGATTTGAAAAAAGGAGAGATCATCATGAAAAATCTGAAGAAAACTGTGTGCGGCATCCTGTCTCTGGGCATGGCCCTGTCTCTGTGCGCCTGCGGCGGCAGCGGCGACAGCGCGGGGGAGATCCCCCTCATCGGTATCAGCCAGTACGGCCAGCATGCCTCCCTGGACAACTGCCGGGAGGGCTTCCTCCAGGGCCTGGCCCAGGCCGGGCTGGTGGAAGGGACTGACTACACTCTGGATTATCAGAACGCCAGCTTTGACGACAACCTGGCCATCCAGATTGGCCAGGCCTTCTCCGCCGAGGACGCGGCGCTGATGGTGGGCATCGCCACCCCGTCGGCCACGGCCTGCTATGCCGCCGCCGAGGACAAGGACATCCCCGTGATCTTCACCGCCATCACGGACCCCGTGGGGGCCAAGCTGGACAGCGGCAACATCACCGGCACCTCCGATGTGCTCCCGGTGGAGGGCCAGCTCCAGCTCATCCGTGCCCTCCAGCCGGAGGCTGAGACCATCGGCATCGTCTATACCACCAGCGAGGCCAACTCGGTCTACTCCGTGGGAGTCTATGAGGACCTGGCCGTCGACTATGGCTTCGCCATCGAGGCGGTGGGGGTCACGGCCCAGTCTGAGGTCACCCAGGCGGTGGATACCCTGCTGGCCAAGGGCGTGGATTGCCTGACCAACCTGACGGACAACAACGTGGTGGGCGTTTTGGGCTCCGTCCTGGAAAAAACCAACGAGGCGGGCGTGCCCGTCTACGGCTCTGAGATCGAGCAGGTGAAGCTGGGCTGCGTGGCCGGGGCAGGTCTTGACTATGTGCAGCTCGGGGTTCAGACCGGCCTGATGGCCGCCAAGGTCCTCACCGGTGAAGCAGCCTGTGCCGACCTGCCCTATGAAGTCATCGAGAACTACGCCCTGTATGTGAACCACGGCGCACTGGCTCAGCTGGGCCTGACTCTGCCGGACGACCTGGCCGCCGCCGAGGCCGTGGACCGGTGACCCCAGCGCAGGAAAAGGATGTGATGTTATGACCGACCTGATCGCCGCCACCCTGACCCAAGGACTGATCTACGCGCTGCTGTCCTACGGGGTCTATATCACCTATTCCGTGCTGGACTTCCCCGACCTGACTGTGGACGGGAGCTTCCCCTTAGGGGCGGCTGTGACTGCCGTCCTCCTGCTGAAGGGGATGGATCCCTGGCTGACCTTGGTGTGCGCCGCCTTGGCGGGTGCGGCGGCGGGGCTGTGCACCGGCCTCATCCATGTGAAGCTGAAGGTGCGGGACCTGCTGGCCGGGATCATTACCATGACGGCCCTGTCCTCGGTGAACCTGCTCATTGCCGGGTCGAACCTGACGGTGGAGCGGGCGGTGGACACCATCTTCGTCTCCCGGCCGGTCATGGCCCTGCTGGGGGGCCTGCCCCTTACCGGGCGGAAGCTGATGGTGGCCCTGGTGCTGGCTGTGGTGATCAAGCTCCTGCTGGACCTCTACTTCCGCACCAAGTCCGGCCTGCTCCTGCGGGCCGTGGGGGACAACGCCGCCCTGGTGACCACCCTGGCCCAGGACAAGGGGCGCATGAAGATCCTCGGCGTGGTCCTGGCCAACGCCCTGGTGGCTCTCTGCGGCGGCGTCCTCTGCCAGGAGCAGCGGAGCTACTCCGCCGTCATGGGCATCGGCCAGGTGGTCTTCGGCCTGGCCACGGTCATCATCGGCATCTCCCTCATCCGGTTCTTTGCGGCCTCGGCCCTGTCCCGGCGGCTGCGGCCCATCCCGGTGCTGCGGGTCCTGGCCAGCCCCAAGGGGACCACTGCTGTCCTGCTGGGGAGCATCCTGTATAAGTTCTGTATCCAGTTGGCCATCAACGCCGGTCTGCCGGCCAATATGCTTAAGTTCATCACCGCCGTGCTGTTCCTGCTGGTGCTGGTGCTGGCCGGGCGAAAAGGGGAGGAGATCATCCATGCTTGAGATCAAACAGCTGTGCAAGACCTACCATCCCGGCACGGTCACGGAGCTGAAGCTCTTTGAAAACTTCGACCTGACCGTCCCCGACGGGCAGTTCATTTCCATCGTGGGGAGCAACGGCTCCGGCAAGACCTCCCTGCTGAACCTCCTCTGCGGCAGCATCTCCCTGGACCGCGGCGACATCTGCATCGACGGCAGGAGCCTCCGCCGACAGAAGGAGTTCCAGCGGTACGCCTCCATCGGCCGGGTGTATCAGGATCCCTCCCTGGGCACCTGCCCCAACCTGACCATGCGGGAGAATCTCGCCCTGGCGGACAACAAGGGGAAGCGGTTCGGCCTGGGCTTCGGGGTGGACAAGAAGCGCACCGCGTTCTACCGGGCGCAGCTTGCCGGCCTGGGCCTTGGGCTGGAGGACAAGCTGGACG
>CAYNZG010000141.1:0-4472 GCA_964401525.1 uncultured Ruminiclostridium sp. | reverse complement strand
GTACATATAGGGCAGGACCACGAAGCCCTCCTTGGCCAGCTGCTCCGTGGCCCGGATGGTCTCGGCGTTGTCCGGCAGGAGGTACTTGCTGTCCCGCATGATCTCCACCTTCACGAAGTCGCCGCAGCCCATGGCCCGGGCCAGCCGGGCGATGCGGACGGCCTCCTGGGCGTTTCTGGCCCCGGAGGTGTTGGGCAGCAGGGTCACGCCCTGGGGGATGTAGTCCAGGATGCTCTCCTGCTCCCTGGTGTTGGCCCGGCGGACGGCCAGGGTGATGATCTCCGCCCCGGCATCCCGGACGGCGGCCTCGATGAGCTTCAGGGAGTACTTCCCGGAGCCGAGGATGAAGCGGGAGCGGAATTCATGCCCGCCGATGATGAGCTTGTCCTGTTGTTCCATAGCAAAGCCTTCTTTCTTTATTCGGCCCCGGCCAGGAGGCGGAGCACCGTGTGGGCCTGATGGGCTGCGCAGACCATGACCCGGGGGGCCACCAGCCCCATCCCGTCGGCCACATCGCTGGTCTCGTCGCCGCAGAGGTAGAAGCGGGGGGTGAGCCGTCTGGTTTGGATGGCGTTGGCGGGACCCAACCCGGCCATGCCGGAGGCGGCCACGAAGATCTTGTCCGGAAAGCCTGTCAACACCCGGTCTGTCAGCATGGCCTTGGCCTCGGCATCGTCAAAGGCCTCGCAGATGATGTCCGCCGGGGCCAGGAGGGGGAGGCAGTTTTCCCGCGTGAGCCGCACCCGGTGGGGGACCAGGGTGAGATAGGGCGCCGCCTCCCGCAGATTCTCCGCCAGCGCGTCGGTCTTGTACTGCCCCACCTGCGCGGCCTTGTACTGCTGCCGGTGGAGGTTGGAGACCTCTACCCGGTCGTGGTCAAACAGGAGCAGCCGCCCCACCCCGGCCCGGGCCAGAGCCATGGCGATGTGAGACCCCAGGCCCCCCAGACCGCAGACGGCCACGGTGGCTTTGGAGAGGGTCTCCGTCAGTGCCTTTCCCTGGCGGGCCTCCAGCGCCGCGCGCATCGCCTCGGAGGTAGGGACCATGTCAGCCGCCTCCTACGAAGCGGACGATCTCCACCACGTCGCCGGACCGGAGGACGGTCTCCGGATACCGGGCCTGGGGGAGAATGTCGCCGTTGTGCTCCACGGCGATCCGCCGGGGGTCATAGCCCGCCTCCGTCAGATACCGGAGCAGGGACTGCCCGGCGGCCTCGGTGGGGACACCGTTGATGGTTACCATAGGATGCACCTCCTGACTGGGCAAAAGAAAAACGGGAAGTCACCGATTTGGTCACTTCCCGCTGATACACGAGTACACTTTTCCTACGTTGGCATTATCCAAATCAGGTTCATGGGTCGAAGGTCATACCTTCCTCTCAGCCTGTCCTACAAGCTCCCCGCTATTGAGTTCGCAGTTATTATATACCGTTTTGGTCAGATATGCAAGGGGGAGCTGGAGAATTTTTCTCCGGGGCGGGTCTCGTCCCCGCTCTCGCCTTGATTCCGCCTTTTTTCGGGCGTATAATAGAGAAAAACGCGTTTTGACGGAAGGGAGAGGGTCGCATGACCGGAAGGATCGATCTGCATATGCACAGCACGGCCTCAGACGGGACCGACACCCCGGAGGCTATTCTGGAAAAGGTCCGGCAGGCGGGCCTCCGGGCCTTTTCCCTGACCGACCACGATGCCATCGACGGCTGCGCCCGGCTGGAGCCGCTGGTCCCGGCGGACATGGTCTTTTTCCGGGGGGTGGAGTTCTCCTGCCTCACCCCGGCGGGGAAGTGCCACATCCTGGGGTATCAGTATCGGCCTGATGCTCCTACCATGGGCCGGGCGCTGGAGGCCGGGCGGGCCCTGCGTCTGGCCAAGCTCACCCGGCGGTTGGACCACCTGCGCGCCGTCAGCGGCATCGTCTTTTCCCCGGCGGAGCTGGACTGGCTGCACAGCCTCAGCAGCCCCGGCAAGCCCCATCTGGCCCAGCTCATCGTGGGGCAGGGCAAGGCGGCGGACCGGACCGAGGCCATCCACCGCTATCTGGACGGCATCCCTGGCGGGGATGCCCGCATCGAGGCGGCGCTGGCCATCGAGGGCATCGCCGGAGCAGGCGGGGTCCCGGTCTGGGCTCATCCCCTGGGCGGAGAGGGGGAGGCCCACCTCACCCCGGCGGAGTTCGCAGCTCAGTTCGCCGTGCTGCGGGACCTGGGCATCCGGGGCATCGAGTGCTGCTACTCCCGGTACACCGCCGAGGAGGTGGACTTCCTGCTGGACCAGGCCAGGACCCACGGTCTGCTGATCAGCGGCGGCAGCGACTACCACGGCGCGGCGAAGAACATCCCCCTGGGCACGCTGAACGCCTATGGAAAGCCGGTGGATGCCGCCGACCTGACGATCGTGGACCAACTGATGAGATAAAAACGGAGACAGCCGAAAGGCTGTCTCCGTAAATTTTTTAGGGTATCGACCACGTTCCCGCGCGCCCAGCCGGTGGGCGCTTTTTGAACAGAGATCAAGATCAGAAAGCCACCTTCATGCCCAGAGCCACAGCGCAGAGGATGATGGCGCAGGGGACATAGAGGAAGCGGCCGGCGCTGTGCCAGAGAGCACCGTGGGGCTTCTTGACACCCTTGTTGATCTCGGCCATGATGTCCTCCTTCTTCATGATCCAGAACCAGGACAGAGCACCCAGGGTAGCGCCGATGGGGATGATGTAGATGGAGACGATGTCCATCCAGGGGCCCCACTTGGCGATGGGCTCCATCTGCAGGCCGAAGGCCAGGCAGACCACGCACAGCAGGAGCAAGACCACCTTGCGCTTGAGCTTGGGGAACCGGTGCTCCAGGGACTCGCCCACGGCTTCGAACATGTTCTGCAGGGAGCTGACCCCGGCGAAGATCATGGCCACATACAGGATGATGGCGAAGAGCTGGCCCATGGGGATATCCTGCAGGATGCGGGGCAGGGTGACGAACAGCAGGGAGGGACCGGCACCCACGTCCAGGTCATAGGCGAAGCAGGCGGGGATGATGACCAGGGCGGCCACCATAGCGGCGATGGTGTCGAACAAGGCGGTGCGGGTGGCCACGTGGACCACGTCCTCCTCATCACCCAGGTAGGCACCATAGACGATCATGCCGCTACCGGTGACGGACAGAGAGAAGAAGGCCTGACCCATGGCCCAGACCCAGACCATGGGGTCCTTCAGGGCCTCCCAGCGGGGGGTGAACATGAAGCGATAGCCCTCGATGGCACCGGGCAGCATGGACACGCGGATGGCCAGGATGACGAAGATGACGAAGAACAGGGGCATCATGATCTTGTTGCTCTTCTCGATGCTCTTGGCCCCCAGCAGCAGGGTCAGCAGGGTGCCCACCACCACGATCACATGGAAGGGGACCACGGAGTGGTCGGTGGAGGAGAAGGATTCGAACCAGGCACCGGTGTCCACGGTCATGAGCTCACCGGAGAGGGAGTTGAACAGGGCCTTCAGGACATAGGCGATGATGCAGGCGTAGCCGATGTCGATGCACATGGAACCGGCCAGGGGCAGCCAGCCCACCAGGCCGCCGGCCTTCCCCATGCCCTGGCCGCGGGTGGCCCAGGCGTTGCGGTAGGAACCCAGGGTGCCGGTGCGGGAGCGGCGGCCGATGGCGTACTCCGCAGACAGACCCACCACGCTGAACAGGACCACGAAGATCAGGTAGGCCACCAGGAAGGCGCCGCCGCCGTTGGATCCCATTTTAGCGGGGAAGCCCCATACGTTGGCCATGCCAACGGCAGAGCCCACAGCCGAGAGGATGAAGCCCCATCGGCTGGAGAACATGGAATGCTTTTTGTGACTCATAGAGAGAGTCCTCCTCTTTTCTTCTTTTTTGCTTTTTACCTTTAAAAGAACGCTCCTCTAAACTTACAATAAAAGCGTGCGTTTGTCAAACAATTCCTTGCATTTGCAAAGAAAAAGATCGACGGGTCCTGTCTTCTTGAAGACAGGACCCGTCGGGTGTCGGAAAATGTTAAGGTTTGCAGCGGCCGCAGGGGGTATAGCCCTGGTCGATGAGGTCCTCCCGGCTGCCAGTGAAGACCAGCTTGTTGTCATTGGACAGGGTCTGGGCGCTGGAGCAGGTGTCCAGGTGGAACTTGCCGCTGTCGGTGTTCACCACATACACGGTCTCGGTGGTGGTCCCGGCAGAGCTGGTGGAGCCCTCTAACCAGCTGTCGCCGGTGGCGTAGTCGATGGTCACACCGGGCTGGACATTGTAGCAGTAGACGTTGAAGCAGACACCCTCGCCGTCGTCCTCCACGGACAGGGCCTCCATGAGTACGCCCCGGGCCACCATCTCCTCCCCTTCAAACAGGGGAGTCACCCGGTAGAGGACGTGGTTCTCCGTCTCCTGGATGTAGTCGGCCACCAGGTTCTCGAAGGGGAGCATCCCCTCCACGTTCAGGTAGCGGGTGCCGGTGATGAGGTTCTGC
>CAYNZG010000140.1:0-4483 GCA_964401525.1 uncultured Ruminiclostridium sp. | reverse complement strand
ACCTGAAAGACCGTGCCCATACTCACCCGGGCTGCCCGCCGGTAGAGCGGGTCCCCGCAGGTAGGGGTCACCAGCACCGCGTCCATGTGCAGGGCGGCGGCAGAGCGGAAGATGGCACCCACATTGGTGGGGTCCACGATGCCCTCCAGCACCGCCACCCGGCGGGCCTTGGCGCAAAGCTCCTCCACCGTGGGCAGCTTGGGGCGGCCCATGGCACACAGGATCCCCCGGGTCACCTCGTAGCCCGTCAGCTCCGCCAGCACGGCCCGGTCGGCGGTGTACACGGGCACATCTTCGCACCGGGCCAGGATCTCGGCCCCCTGGCCCTCGATATGCTTGCGCTCCATGAGCAGCGCCTTGGGCTGGCATCCCGCGTCCAGGGCGCGGTGGATGACCTTGGGGCTTTCGGCAATGAAGACCCCCTTCTCCGGCTCCAACCGGTTGCGGAGCTGGGCCTCGGTCAGGCGGGCAAAAACATCCAGCTCGGGGGCAGAAAATTCAGTGATCTCAATGATGCGCGGCATAGTAAGCTCCTTTTGACAATCAATATCGGTCTTATTATAGTCCCCTGCCCCGGTGCTGTCAAAGAAAAATAGCGGATGACCGCAGTCATCCGCTATTTTTGTACTCAGTCGCCCAGAGGGATCACGGTCTTGCCGTATTCCTCGTTCAGGATCTGGCCCACGGCGCTGTAGATGGCAGACAGGCCGCAGAGGATGCCCTCCACACCGGCGATGGTGGTGATCAGGTGGTTCCCGGTAAAGTCACCGGCAGCCAGCAGGAAGAACAGAATCGCCAGGGAGCCGAACACCACCTGGGTGGCGCGGTTGTGCTTCAGGGTGCCGATGAACATGAACAGGGTGAAGATCCCCCACAGCAGCAGGTAGAAGCCCAGGGCCATGCTGGTGGCAGCCTCCACGGGGAAGGGATTCACCCAGATCAGGACCAGGGACCACCAGAACAGGCCATACGCGGTGAAGGCCGTGCCGCCAAAGGTGTTGCCCTGGCACAGCTCCCGGATACCGGCGATGATCTGGGCCAGGCCGCCCATGGCAATGCCCATGGAGACGATGACGATGGATAAGGGGAGCAGACCACTATTGTGCAGGTTCAGCAGCACCGTGGTCATGCCAAAGCCCAGCAGCCCCAGGGGGCCGGGATTGGCCATAGTGTTTGCGTTGTGAGACATCTCTTTCTTTCCTCCATATCGATACTGGCTAAAATAGCCGAACGTGCCCATTATACAGAGGAACGTCTCTTTTGGCAAGCCCTTTTTCCCGCTTTTTGGCCTTCTTTTTTAAGTAAGCGACATTCCGTCGGCAAAGGCGTTGCCGACCACCTCACCTAGGGTCAGATAGGTGTGATTCATGGAGTCATAGGTGATGGGGCGCAGCTTGGCCGGGTCCACCACGCCCTCGGCGTTGAGGACGCTCTCCTGGGCGCTGACATTGACGATCTCCCCCACCATGCGGCAGGACTCGGGATCGTAGCTCACCAGGCGGCACTCCAGGGCCATGGGCAGCTCGTCGATGAGGGGCGCATCCACAAAGGCGGACTTGGTGGTGTGGAAGCCGGCCCGGGCCATTTTGTCGGGGACCTCGTTGCCGGAGACCACGCCCACATAGTCGCAGGCCACCACCTGGTCGGCGGTGCCCACGCTGACGGTGAAAGCCTTCCGGGCCAGGATATTCTCGGTGGTCTTATGCTCGGGGCTGATGCACATGGAGATCTCGTTCTCCTCGCTGATGCCGCCCCAGGCGGCGTTCATGGCGTTGGGCACGCCGTCCTCTCCGTAGGCGGCCAGGATGAGGACCGGCATAGGATACAGCGCGGGCTTGGGACCAAAATTCTTTCGCATAAGGATCTCCTCCTTTGATGATTTCTTCCCCTATGATACCACATCCAAAGTCCAAAGAAAACCGCTGACAAAATCTTTCCTATCCCTTTTCTTTCGTCCTGAAATCGCGTATACTACAGGCGAGGTGATGAGATGAAAAAAGAATTCGCCATGGCGGGACTCACCGTCTTTATCTGGGGCACCTCGCCCCCCATCTGTAAGGTCATGCTGGGAGACATCAGCAACTTTCAAATGCTCTGCTTTGCCTCCCTCTTTGCCAGCCTGACTCTGCTCCTGGTGATCGTGGTCAAGGGCCACTGGCAGGAGCTGCAGGCGTACACCGTCCGGGACTTGGGTCGTCTGGCTCTGCTGGGCTTCACAGGCTACTTCCTCTACTCCGCCCTCTACTACCAGAGCATCGCCTACTTAGATGCCCAGATCGCCTGCATCGTCAACTACCTCTGGCCCATCTTCACCGTGTGCTTTGCCTGCCTCATCCTGAAGGAGACCTTCTCCGGGGCTAAGCTGGCGGCCCTGCTACTGTCCTTCGCCGGAGTCATCGTGGTCACTCTGCGCCCCGGCCAGGGCTTCTCCTTTTCCGGGAACCAGATCAAGGGCTACCTCTACTGCATCGTGGCCGCCGCCCTCTATGGCCTCTTCTGCAACCTGAACAAGAAGCAGGGCGGCAACCAGCTCATCAATATGTTCTTCTACCATCTGCTCAGCGCCGTCTGCGCGCTGGTCTGCTGCCTGTTCACCGGGTTCACCCCCGTGGGCGGCACCACCGTGGTCGGGCTGGCCTGGCTGGGCATCTTCGTCAATGCCATCGGCTACCTGCTGTGGGCTCTGGCCCTCCAGGGCAGCAGCGCCGCGACCATCTCCAACTTTGCCTACGGCACCCCGGCCATCGCCATGCTCCTCTGCTGCTTCTTCCTGGGAGAGCCTCTGTACCTGACCTCCATCGTCGGTCTGGCCCTGATCCTCCTGGGCTTCTTCCTGCAGATGTACCTGACCAACCGCGCCGCCAAGGTGACCACAACGTAAACGACCACCGCCCCCTTCGTCGCTCTGACGGAGGGGGCAATTTTTCGTAAAAATACGGCTGGGCCGGGAGGTCAAATGATCTCCCGGCCCAGCCGCGTTTATTAGAAGGATGCAATTACTTGCCAGACAGGTAAGCGTCGATGGAGACTGCTGCGCGCTTGCCAGCGCCCATAGCCTTCACGACGGTCTGAGGACCGGTGACTGCGTCGCCACCGGCGAACACGCCGGGACGGCTGGTCTTGCAGGCATCATCCACAGCGATGCCGCCCCACTTGTCCTTGTCGATGCCGGTGGTGGTGTCCACCACGTCCTCGCTGTAGGAGGTACCGGTAGCGATGACCAGGTTCTGGCACTCCACTTCGAAGTACTCGCCAGTACCCACGGGGGAACGACGGCCGGATGCGTCGGGCTCGCCCAGGGTCATCTTCTCCAGCTTCACAGCGGTCAGAACGCCATCCTTGCCGATGCACTCGACGGGGTTGGTCAGTTCCTTGATCTCGATGCTCTCCTCGCGGGTGTGCTCGATCTCGTCGCGGCGGGCAGGAGCCTCAGCCACAGTACGGCGATAGACCATGATGGTCTCAGCGCCCAGACGCTTTGCGCAGCGGACAGCGTCCACGGCCACGTTACCGCCGCCGACGACCAGAACGCGCTTAGCGTCCTTGATGTTGGCAGGCAGGTTGTCGGTGTTCAGGTTGACCTCGGTCAGGTAGTCGTTGGCAGACCAAACGCCTTCCAGGCTGGTGTCCAGGCCTCTGGGAGTCTGGGGCACGTCAGCGCCGTTGCCCACGAAGACGGCCTCATAGCCCTCTGCGAACAGAGCGTCGATGCTCTTGTTCTTGTCGATGGGTGCGCTGGTGACGATCTCCACACCGCGAGCCTTCAGGGTCTCGATCTCACGATCGACGACGGTGTTGGGCAGGACGAACTGAGGGATACCATAGACCAGGATGCCGCCGGCATAGCTCAGCTTCTCGAAGATGGTCACGTCATAGCCCATGGCAGCCAGGTCGCCTGCGCAGGCGATGCCGGCAGGGCCGGAACCGATGACAGCGACCTTCTTGCCCTTCTTCTCCACCTCGGGAGCGGAAACGGCGTTGCGGGCTGCGTGCCAGTCGGCCACGAAGCGCTCCAGGCGGCCGATACCAACGGCCTCGCCCTTCTTAGCGTGAGCGCAGTTCTTCTCGCACTGCTGCTCCTGGGGGCAGACACGGCCGCAGATGGAGGGCAGACTGCTCTTCACAGTGATGATCTCATAGGCAGCTTCGAAATCGCCCTCTGCCACCTTAGCGATGAACTCGGGGATCTGCTGACCGATGGGGCAGCCGGTGGTGCAGGGCTTCTTGCGGCACTTCAGGCAGCGCATAGCCTCGCGGATGGCATCGGCTTCGGTATAGCCCAGAGCGACCTCGTCAAAGTTGGTCAGGCGGACATTGATGTCCTGCTCGGGCATAGCATTTCTTTCTCTTACGTTGTTAATCATTATGCCTGTCCCTCCTTAGGTTCCAGACTGTTCCGTCTGTTGATCAGGCCATCATATCTGCCCAGAGCGGCCTTCTCGGACTCAGCAAAGAGCTTTTCAGCCTGAGCGGGGTTCTTCAC
>CAYNZG010000139.1:0-4508 GCA_964401525.1 uncultured Ruminiclostridium sp. | reverse complement strand
ACAACAATATCCGCATGGATCAGCTGGTAGGATAGGTGCGGAACACCCAATATGGCAAGCAATCGGTCAACGATCAACTCATTGACGCATTCATGGCCAATGACGCCCTGCGTCTATATTGGTTCCAGATCCACATGGAATAATTTAAGCAATATCCCGGCTGACAAACTGCCGACCCTGCATCCGCTTCGGCAGAGCGATCAGCAGGTGCTCATGAATGGATTAGATGGAATCATTTCGCAGGTCCTTCAGGATAAGATCTGGGAAATGATTTGGAAAAGATGGTGCGCGTAATTGAACTTCCTGAGCATGCCGATCCTTGGGAAACGCCGTTGCTGCTGGATTCTTACGTAAAGCGCGGCGAGACCACGGTGGACTCTTATTGGAGCAAGATCTGGGTCCAACAGAGGATCATTCCAACTGACCGGCAAAATATTGCTGCGATCTTGCGGGACAACCAATTGGAAGAATATGACGAATTTGCTCTTTTGATGCTGGCCATGGGCAGATGTGCGCAGGATGACTATTACTTGGTCCCTGTTGATGAAACGGATCTCCCGGATGAGATCATAAAGCGTTTTTCGATGCGCATCGAGGATGTTCTTCCGCTGGAAGGAAACGGCCTGCTGGTCTTCTTCCGCAATGGGACCGTTAAAAAGTGCGATATGGCGAAGCACTTTGAGAAGACCAGGGCCTTTCGTGTTTTGCTGGCGAGACCGGAATATTTTGAGCACGTGCAGATGCTGACAGGTGGGTATGGCGTTGCGTGGGACGTAAACATGACCGTTTCCTATTCCGTGCTCTATCGAATGGGCAAAAGAGTTCCGCTCACCGCGGCGGATTTTCGTAATTTTGCTACCAACCGGATCGTTAACGCTTCGGAAGCCGCGGAAATACTTGGCTGTTCCAGGCAAAATGTCATGGATCTGACCAGGCGTGGTAAACTACATCCCATCAAAACATCGGAAAAGAGCACACTGTACCTGAAAAGTGAGATATTACAACGGAATTGGAAGTAAGTGTTGCCCCCTTTATACCCTTGATAAGGGTATAAAGGGGGGCAACAAGCAACATAGTTGCCTTCGTGAACAATTTAGTTCCTACGGATAGAGATATTTTTTCAATTATATGTAGGTATGTATGCTCCTCCTCGTGTTCCTCTGCCGATCATGCTCGTCTCTTGGGTATTTTGCTTTCGCACGGGACCTTTGTCTGGCAAAATCCACAGCCAAACTTTGGCGCAGTCACTTCCTTGAGCTTCATCAGACAAGCGTTGCACTTCGCATGATCTTTCCCGCTCTCCAATGAGATCGCCTGCGCCGGACAGCGTTTCACGCAGGCTCCGCACATGGTACAATATTCATAGACCTCAGTGTAAGCCCGCTCGTCTGGCTGTATCTCGGCATCAATGATGATGCTGGTAAATCTTCCAGCCATGCCTTTCTCGGTGATGATCCCCCTTGAAAGCCCAAAGGTCCCCAAGCCACAGGCAAAGGCTGCGTGTCTCTCGGACCAGTTGCTGCCAAATGTTTTCTGGGTCGCGCAGGCATACTGTTCCACTTGCTTTCCCTCTACGATCTTTACAAACCGTTCATCGATACAGGGCGGACAATTCTTGATCCCTTGTTCAGTGAACCAGTCCCGCAGCATTTTCGTGAAGGAGATCAGGTATTCCTGTCCTTCCACTCTGCCATGGAGCCAGGCCGGTGCCGGACGCTCTTTCGCCATACGATTTCCTCTCTTCACTTCTTCTGTGAACGGAAAGAACAGAGAGAGCACCGTTTTCGCCTCCGGGAGCCACTCTTGCGGTGTCATGTGCCAAGGTCCGATCGCCTGTGCATTCTTATATTCCTGGAACAAAGGGTCCTCTGCTGACGCGACTCCGATCAACGGCTCCTCATACATTTGTATCCCCGCAACTTCCGGGCAGATCGCGATTTCTTCTGGGATCGTATTTCCCGGACACGCCTGAAAGATCCTGATAACATTTTCTGTAATATATCTCTTATCCAGCATTGTGTCGCCTCCTCATATCACATGAGCATAGTATAACAAAGTATAGCAAAAAAATCTTGCCTTACTGCTTGATTTTGCAGTTGTCAGGTTCTGTCTTTTTTTGATAAACAAACAGACAAGGACTTTCGGGCATTGGTTTGCCCGAAAGTCCTTGCTATCGTTAGCGATCCAAACTCTCCTGAAGGATCGCCAGGATCTCCTGATGATTCGGGGGATGGTAGCCGCCGTCCCGGCGGTAGGTCTCGGCGGCGATGCTCTCCAGCATCGCCTCGGTCACCCCCAGGCTGCGCAGGTCCCGCGCCAGGCCCAGCGCATCCAGATAGGCATCCAGGCAGGCCAGCCCCGCCCGGGCCACCGCTTCGTCGGTCCGGCCGTCGGGGGAGATGCCCCACACGTTCACCGCCAGCCGCTTGAACTTGGGGACGGCGTAGGGCAGGAGGAAGCGGTAGTAGGGGAGGGTCACGGCGGCCAGGGTCATGCCGTGGGTGGCGTTGGTGTGAGCCCCCACAGCCTGCCCCAGCATATGGACCATCCAGTCCGTGGTCTTGCCCTTGGAGAGCAAGCCGTTCAAGGCCCAGGTGGCGATCCACATGAGATTGCTCCTGGCCTCATAGTCGGTGGGGTCCGCCAGAGCAGCCCGGGAGGACCGGAGGAGGGAGCGCAGCAGCCCCTCGATGAGGTAGTCCGAGGTGTTGTCGTCGTCGCCGGAGAGATATTGCTCCAGCAGGTGGGACAGGATGTCGTAGCAGCCCGCGGCCATCTGCTCGCGGGGGACCGAGTAGGTAAAGAGGGGATTCAGGATGGCGAACCTGGGAAAGACCGCTTCCGGGAAAAAGCGTCCGATCTTCTGCTTCGTGGTAGGGTTGGAGAGGACCGCCCCGCCGTTCATCTCGGAGCCGGTGCCCGTCATGGTGAGGACGCAGCCCACCGGCAGGGTGGGGCCGGTCACCGGCTCCTTGCGCACGAAGAATTTGCCCCAGGGGTCGTCGGGGCAGTGGACGGAGACCGAAAGGGCCTTGGCATAGTCGCACACGCTGCCGCCGCCCACGGCCAGGATGCCGTCCGCCTGACAGTCCCGGGCCAGTTGGCAGCCCTGCCGGAGCTTTTCCACGGTGGGGTTGGGCATGACACCGGGGTCCTCCACGACGGTCTTCCCACAAGACCGGAGGGTCTGCGTCACCTGGTCGTAGATCCCGTTTCGCTTGATGGAACCGCCCCCATAGGCCAGCAGGATGGTAGAGCCCAGGGTGTCCGCCTCTGCGGCTAGCGCATCCATGGCGTTGGGCCCGAAGTGCAGCCTGGTGGGGTTGGAATAGGTAAAGTCACCCAGCATGGTTCAAAGTCTCCTTTCGGTGAGAGGTCCTTTCTTACCCTTTCCCGTTGGAGAGCTTTTATGCGCCGCGCCTTCTCTTGCGGCCTTGACTTGTGCCCTATATAATATATAATATTATTGATTACCATACTGCTGAATGCAAGGAGGAAAAACCATGGAACTGACAACCATTTTCAACACCCGCAGATCCATCCGCTCTTTCACCGGCGAAGCCGTTTCCGAGGAGACCATGCAGCACATCCTGCACGCTGCCAACGCCTCTCCGGTCGGGCTGGCAAAGTATGAGTCGGTGCATCTGACGGTGGTCAAGAGCAAGGAGATGCTGGCCGCCCTGGAGCAGAACGCAGCGCAGATCCTCAAGATGGAAAACCGCAGCTTTCTGTATGGCGCGCCGGAGCTGGTGATCGTGTCTACCGCCGACACGAATAACGTCGGCTATTCTAACGCTGCCATCATTGCCCACGATATGTCTCTGGCCGCCGTCAACGACGGGGTAGGTGTCTGCCACATCTGGGGCTGCATGGCCGCGCTGGCTGCGAACCCGGAGCTGATCGCAAAGCTGGGTATCCCCGCGGGCTTCACCCCCACCTGCGCGGTGGCGATCGGACAGACCAACGAGGTCTATTCTGAGCGGGAGATCCCCGCAGATCGCATCGCCATGAATGTGATCTGAGAAGATACGTAAAGAAGAAAAGAGCCTCAGCCGTCGCCCTTTCGGACCGGCTGAGGCTCTTTTGGTATCAATTTGGGGCGAGGGGAGAGGGAAAGGTCACTCCCATTCAATGGTCCCGGTGGGCTTGGGAGTCAGGTCATAGACCACGCGGCAGATGCCGGGGACTTCGCTGACGATCCGGGAAACGATCCGGTTCAGGATGTCGTAGGGGATCTCCTCGATGGTGGCGGTCATGGCGTCGGTGGTGTTCACGGCGCGGATGATGGCGAACCACTCGTCGGCGCGCTTGCCGTTGCGCACGCCCACGGTCTTCATGTCGGGCACAGCGGTGAAGTACTGCCAGACCTTACCGGCCAGGCCGGCCTTGTCGAACTCATCCCGCAGGATGGCGTCGGACTCCCGCAGAGCCTCCAGACGGTCGCGGGTGATGGCACCCAGGCAGCGCACGCCCAGGCCGGGGCCGGGGAAGGGCTGACGGTAGACCAT
>CAYNZG010000138.1:0-4518 GCA_964401525.1 uncultured Ruminiclostridium sp. | reverse complement strand
GCCTACACCCGGGGCCGGGGCCGCTTCTTCTGCTCCCTCCACGGCTACGCCCCCTGCCACAACCAGAAGCAGGTGGTGGCCGAGCTGGGCTATCAGCCGGAGCAGGACCTGGACAACACCCCCGACTCGGTCTTCTGCGCCCACGGCGCCGGGTTCACCGTCAAGTGGGACAAGGTCCCGGAGTATATGCACCTGGAGAGCTGCCTCCGCCCGGACAAGCCGGAGCCGGAGCAGCCTGCGGTCCCCCGGGTCTACACCCGCAACCTGGACATCGACGAGAAGGAGCTGGAGGCCATTTTTGAGCGGGAGTTCGGCCCCATCAAGCGGCGGGAGTATCAATTCCTCCAGCAAAAGCCCGCCGCCCCCCAGCGGACCATCGCGCCGCCCAAGCAGCAGTATCTCATTGTGGACGGCTACAACATCATCTTCGCCTGGGAGGAGCTGAAGAACATCGCCCGGGACAACCTGGATGCCGCCCGCCAGCGGCTGCTGGACATCCTGAGCAACTACCAGGGGTATAAAAAATGCCGTCTGGTGGTGGTCTTCGACGGCTACAAGCAAAAGGGCAGCCCTGGCAGCAAGGAGGACTACCACGGTCTCCACGTGGTCTACACCAAGCAGGACGAGACCGGGGATATGTACATCGAAAAGCTCCTCCACGACATCGGGCGGAACTACGCCGTCCGGGTGGCCACCTCCGACGGCCTCATCCAGCTCTCCGCCCTCCGGGCCGGAGTCCTGCGCATCTCCGCCCAGGAGCTGTGGCGAGAGGTGGAATGGGTGGGCCGCCAGATCGACGAGATGGTCCGGGAGCTGAACAAAAAGGGGACCCTCACCCGCCCCCGCTGACCTTCCTCGCACAGAAAAACAAAAAGGGAGCTGCCGCAGACGATGCCTTCTGCGACAGCTCCCTTTTCACGCCTGTGGCCCCAGGAGCAGCGGCTGGAGCTGCTGCCCGGTCAGGGCGGCGGCGATGGTCTCCGGCACCAGGGTCAGGTCCGCCACCAGCGAGGTGGGCTTCCCCGCCGGGTCGTCCTGGCGGAAGGGCACAAAGTAGTAGTGCTTCCGGCAGAGCAGCTCCCCGATGTTCCGGGCCGCCGCCGCCAGGCCGTCGTTGGTGGACACCGCCACCACCACCGGGCGGCCATTGCGCAGGTGGGCCTTGGCGGCCATGGTCACCGCCGTGTCCGCAATGCCCGCCGCCAGCTTGGCCAGGGTGTTCCCCGTGCAGGGGGCGATGACCAGCACATCCAGCAGCCCCTGGGGGCCGATGGGCTCCGCCCCGCGAATGGTGTCGATGATCTCCCGGCCACAGAGGTCCACGATCCTGGCCCGCCAGTCCTCCGCCCGGCCGAACCGGGTGCTGGTCCCGGCGGCGTTCTCCGACAGGATGGGTTGGATGTTCGGGTACCGCGCCGCCGTCTCTTCCAGGACGGCCATGGTCTGGGCCCAGGTGCAAAAGGAACCGGTGAGGGCAAAGCCCACCCTTGTCTCAGCCATCATGTTCTTCCTCCAATTCCCACAAAATGTGATAGACAGAATCCCGGATGGCCGCTGCCGCCGTCACCGGGGCCGTCCGGCCGGGCAGGCCGGGGGCTTGCAGGACCTGCAGGCCCCGCTCCTCTGCCACCGTCATGTCCACGCCGCCGGGGGCCGAGGCCAGGTCCAGCAGGAAGGCCTCCGGGTCCACCCAGTGGAGCCGCTGACGGTCTAAGACCTGGGCGGGGATGGTGTTCACCAAAAGCTGAAAGCCCCCTAACTCCCAGGCCAGGTCTGCCAGGCGGATGGTCTCATAGTGGTACGCCGCCGCCCAGGCCAGGTCTTCGTAGCCGCTGGCCGACACGGTGACCCGCGCGCCCAGGGCGCGCATCCGATGGGCGGTGAGCTTCCCCACCCGGCCAAAGCCCAGCACCAGGACCCGGCTGCCGTGGAGCGTAAAAGGCAGGGTCTCCATCGCCACCTGGACGGCCCCCTCCGCCGTGGGGACCGCGTTGGCCACCATGCACTCCTCTCTGGCGTAGTAATCGGCCACCCGAAGCCCCCTCTCCTCCCCCGCTGCCCGAAGCGCCGGGGACACCATGCCGCCGCAGAGGACCTGCCCCGGGCGAAGGTGCTCCAGCACCGCGGACAAAGCCACCGGCTCCCGGCTGAGGGGCGCGTTCACCAGCCCCTCCTCCCGGGACACCGGCAGGGGGAGGATCACGCAGTGGGCTAACGCCAGCCCAGGACCCAGCGGCTCCGCAGCCGGGTCCTCGCCGTCCAGCCCGGCCAGGTGGACGGTGTGGCCGTCCTCCCGGAGCAGCCTGACCAGGGCCCGCTGGCGCAGGTCGCCGCCTACCACCCAAAGATTCCATTCTCGTTGTTCCATGAGGACCCTCCTTCCCTCCGGTGTATCCTATGCCGGAGGGAAACCATGTGTCCCGGATACAAAAAAGATCGCCCACCGGACTTCCGGTGAGCGATCTTTGCGTTTTGGGTCCTGGGGGGATCACATCATCCAATCCACCCAGTTGGTGTCACCCTTGGTGACGATATAGTCGGTGCTGGCATCGGGGATCTCATAGTATTCGTCGGCCACCTCAAAGGGGTTGAAGCCGTCCCGCTTCCAGAAAGTCTCCACCGCAGCCTCGGCCTCGGTGATGTCGATGCTGGGGTCGTCGAAGGAGTTCACCAGGGTGTTGATGTGGGCCAGCATCTCGTCGGCCCGCTGGCTGTACTCCGTGTCGATGCGGTACTCCCGGTTCATGCAGCCCCGGAACTGGATGGCGGTCTCCTTGTCGTGGACCACGGTCAGGAAGACATGGAAGATAAGGCCCAGACCGCCCAGGTTATAGTAACCGTTGTACTTCATCAGGTCCTGAGGCTCCTTGACCTCGGGGCAGGCAAACATGCCCTCGGGCATAAAGCCGCCGTGCTCGGCCTTGACCTGCTCCACCTGATCATAGGGCACGCACTCCACCGCCATATAGCGGCTCATCCAGTCCTGGACCATGGCCTCGGCCTCGGCCACAGAGTCGTAGTGGCGGAAGGTGGTCTCATGGCGGTCATTGCCGCTCATGGCCTGCATCAAAACAAAAAAACGCTTGCTCATCCGAATTCTCCTTTGCTGTCGATTTTTGGTTTACTGGTCGAGCTGGATGCCCAGCAGCCGGACCTCCGGCTCCAGCTCCACGCCGGTCTGCTCCAGGACGGTCTTCCGCACCAGGCGGATGAGGTCCAGGATATCCCGGCAGGTAGCGTTGCCGGTGTTGATGACGAAGCCCGCGTGCTTTTCCGACACCTGGGCTCCGCCCACAGACACGCCCTTCAGGCCGCACTGCTCGATGAGGCCTCCGGCGAAGTGGCCCACAGGCCGCTTGAAGGTGCTCCCCGCGCTGGGGTATTCCAGGGGCTGCTTGGACCGACGGCGCTGGGCCAGGTCGGCCATCTTTTCCCGGATGGCGGCCGGCTCCCCGTGGGTCAGCTCCAGGGTGGCCCCGGTGATGAGCCAGGGCAAGGTGGAAAACACGCTGTGGCGGTAGCCTAAGTCCAGGTCCTCTTTCCCCAGCCTGTGGAACGTGCCCGTCTCATCCAGGCAGTCCACCGAGACGATCACCTGGGCCATCTCCCCGTCGTAGGCTCCGGCGTTCATGAACACGCCGCCGCCCAGAGTACCGGGGATGCCGTGGGCAAACTCCAGGCCGGTGAGGCTCCGGTCTGCGGCAAAGTTGGCCGCCTGGGCCAGGGTCACGCCCGCCCCCACATAGAGGCCGGTCTCCCCCACCTGCTCCAGGCGGGTCAGGCCGCCGGCTAACTTGATGAGGAATGCATCGACCCCTTCGTCCGCTGCCAGCAGGTTGGAGCCCTTCCCCAGGAAAAAGGGGCGGACCCCCTCCTCATGGGCCACCCGGAGCAGGACAGACAGCTCCTCCTCCGTGGTGGGACAGGCCATCAGCGCCGCCGGTCCCCCCACTTTAAAGGAGGTGTGGCGGTGCAGAGGTTCCTGCACCCGCAGGTCCAGGTCCGGCAGGGCCGCGTGCAATTTTTCTCGGAGCGATCCGAAGTCTTCCATGGAATCCCTCCCTCGATCTTGTTCCATATTTCTTTTTTATTATAACAGATTCTATACAAAAAAAGTAGTGCTTTTCAGGGTCCCTTCCGGATTTTCCTACAAAGGACCCGTGATGTAAAAACCGGCTGTGGAAGGGTTCCACAGCCGGTTTTGGTCAGTTAGAAGTGGGCTCAGTCGTCAAAGGAGATGGAGATGACCTCATCCTCTTCCGGCTCCTCGGGGGTGATGTCACCCTCCTCAAAGCTCAGCTCCATGCCCAGCACTTCGTCCTCTGCGTCCTGCTCATGCAGTTCGCTGACGGCGGCGGCCACGGCCTCATAGGGGTTGGTCTCCTGCTCCTTGCTCTCCTCCTCGTGGGAGGTCCCCTCGTCTCTGGGGTTCACCTGGCGATAGGTAGCCAGACCGGAACCAGCGGGGATGAGCTTACCGATGATGACATTCTCCTTCAGGCCGATCAGGTGGTCCAC
>CAYNZG010000137.1:0-4542 GCA_964401525.1 uncultured Ruminiclostridium sp. | reverse complement strand
GGTCCTGGCCGTGCGCAAGCTCATGGAGGAGGGGGCCATCCAGGAGGACCCCGTCCTCTCTCCCGTGGCTGCCGTGTCGGCGGGCATCGTGGACGACGTGCCCATGCTGGACCTGTGCTATGAGGAGGACTCCTCCGCCATGGTGGACCTGAACTGCGTCATGACCGGGGCCGGCGAGTTGGTGGAGATCCAGGGGACCGGCGAGGGCCGGGCCTTTACCCTGGCTGAGCAGCAGAAGCTGGTGGAGCTGTGTGCCAAGGGCATCGGACAGCTCCAGCAGCTCCAGGCTGAGGTGCTGGGAGGGCAGGCCTGATGAAAGTAGTCCTGGCCAGCCACAACAAGAAAAAGATGGCCGAGATGCGCGCCATCCTCTCCGACATCGGCGTGGAGGTCCTCTCCCAGGCCGACGTGGGGGTGGACATCGAGCCAGAGGAGACCGGCACCACCTTTGAGGCCAACGCCCGCATCAAGGCCGAGGCCATCCTGCAGGCCACGGGCCTACCCGCCATCGCCGACGACTCCGGCCTGGTGGTGGACGCGCTGGACGGCGCACCCGGTGTCTGGTCCGCCCGCTACGGCGGCGAGGGCCTGGACGACACCGGCCGCTGGCAGCTTTTGCTGAAAAATATGGAGGGGAAGACCGACCGGGCCTGCCGGTTCGTCAGCGTCATTTGCTGCGCCTTCCCCGACGGGACCGAGCTGCTGGCCCGGGGCGAGTGCGAGGGCCAGGTGGCCCAGTCGCCCAGGGGCGAGGGGGGCTTCGGCTATGACCCCGTGTTCTGGCTGCCCGAGCTGGGCAAGTCCATGGCGGAGCTGGCCCCGGAAGAAAAGAATCGCATTTCCCACCGGGGCCGTGCCCTGGGGGTATTCAAGGAAGAATGGGAGAAAAAACAGAATGGAACTGACCAGTAAACAGAGAGCCCAGCTGCGCGGCATGGCCAACAGCCTGGACACCATCCTCATCATCGGCAAGGAGGGCATCGGGGAGAACCTGGTAAAGCAGGCCAACGATGCCCTGGAATCCCGGGAGCTCATCAAGTGCCGGGTCCTGGAGAACTCCATGCTCACGGCCAAGGAAGCCGCCCAGGAGCTGGGCAAGCTGAGCCGCAGCGAGGTGGTCCAGGTCATCGGCACCAAGTTCGTGCTCTATCGGGAGAGCCACAACCGGGAGAAGAAGGACAAGATCGTCCTGGTCAAAGACAAGAAAAAAGCGACCAAAGCGTGACCCTGGCGGAAACACGGGAGATATCTGAATATCATCCGACCCCTTGCATCGCGGTCGCACGCGAAGGAAAGGACAGGTGGAACACGACGTGAAGATCGGAATTTATGGCGGGACCTTTGACCCGCCGCATCTGGGGCACATGGAAGCGGCCAAGGCCGCCCTGGACCAGCTGGGTCTGGACCGGCTCATCATCATCCCGGACCATGAGCCCCCCCACAAGGGAATGCCCGCCGACGCGGCTTCTCCCCAGCAGCGTCTGGAGATGGCCCGCCTCATGGCCGACGGTATCGGCCCCCGGGCCGAGGTCTCCGACCTGGAGCTGAAGCGGGAGGGCAAGAGCTACACCGCCGACACCGTGGAGGAGCTGCATCAGCAGTTCCCCGACGATGAGCTGTGGCTGCTCATGGGCACCGATATGTTCCTGACAGTGCAGAACTGGTACCAGCCCGAGCGGATCTTCCAGTACGCCGGGGTGGCGGGCTTTTCCCGCAACCACGAGGACACGGGAGAGATGTTCGAGGAGCAGAGCCGATATCTGGCCGAGCGGTTCCACGCCCGGACCACCATCGTGCAGCTCCCCCAGATCCATGAGATCGCCTCCCGGGACCTGCGGCGGATGCTGGCCTCGGAGTGGACCGGCGGCAACGTGGACCCGGCCCAGTACCTCTGGGAGCCGGTCTACGGATACATCCTGCGGGAGGGCCTCTTCGGCACCCAGGCGGACCTGCAGCATCTGAGCGACAAGCACCTGCGGGCCGTGTCCCGCTCCATGGTGAAGGCCAAGCGACTGGCCCACATCCGGGGCACCGAGGAGACCGCCGTGGCCCTGGCCAAGTTCTGGGGCGTGGACCAGGAGAAGGCCAGCCGGGCCGCTGTCCTCCACGACTGCACCAAGTACTGGGAGCTGGAGGACCAGGTGGCCTGCTGCGAGAAGTACCACATCCCGCTGGACGACCTGGAGCGGCAGTCCACCAAGCTGCTCCACTCCAAGACCGGCGCGGCCATGGCCAAGTATGTCTTCGGAGAGCCCGACGATGTGTATGAGGCGATCTTCTGCCACACCACCGGCAAGCCCGGCATGACCACCTTTGACAAGATCCTCTATCTGGCCGACTACATGGAGCCGAACCGGGACTTCGACGGGGTGGAGGAGCTGCGCCGTCTGGTCTGGGAGGACCTGGACCAGGCCATGGTCCTGGGATTGGAGATGAGTGTGGAAGAACTGACGGAACGGGGGGTCCCCGTCCATAAAAATACCCAGGCAGCCCTGGATGAGCTGAAGGAGCGGGTCCGATGAAGGGGAACCGTCTTTCTGAGGAGGAGCGCCGCCAGCGAGAGCGGGAGGAGCGTTCCCGTCAGCGCATCCAAGACCAGGCCTATCAGGAGGCCCAGCGGGCGGTCCACGCTCGGATCTACGGGGAGCCTTATCCCGAGGAGGAGGACCTGGACGACTGGTCCCCTGTGTGGCAGGAGCCACGTGGCCGCCGTCAGGGCGGCTATGCCCGGGAGGAGGAGACCTGGGACCGCCGCCGGGGACCTGCCGGACGGTGGGAGGAGGACACCCAGGACCTCCCGCCCCTGACCAGGGAGGAGCCGGTGCGGCCTGCCCCCAGGAAGAAGCAGGCGGTCAAGGCTACCAAGAAAAAGCGGAGCCGCAAGAAGCGGGTCATCGCCATCGTGCTGGTGGTGCTGGCCGTCCTCCTGCTGCTGGGCCTGGCCGTCCACACGGCCCTGGTGCGGCGGCCGGAGCTGCCCGCTGCGGCGGAGGACCCGGAGACCGGGGACCATCCGGCCCTGCTGGAGGCCGGCCGACGGGAGGATGTCTACACCTTCCTGTTGGTGGGCCGGGACGACGGCGGCGGCGGCAACACTGACACCATCATGGTGGGCTGCTACGACGTGAAGAACGGCAGCTTGGACGTGATGAGCATCTACCGGGACACCATCGTGGATGTGCCCTGGGAGATCAAGAAGATCAACTCGGTCTATAACCGGGAGGGCATCGAGGGCCTGCGGGAGCAGGTGAAGAACCTCATCGGCTACGCGCCGGACTACTACTTCCTGTTGGAGTTAGACATCGTGGTCCGGCTGGTGGATGCCATCGGCGGGGTGGACTATGAGATCCCTTTCGCCATGCACTATGACGACCCCACCCAGGACCTGCACATCCACTTTGAGCCGGGCCTGCAGCACCTCACCGGCGAGGATGCCGTCAAGGTCCTCCGCTGGCGGAAGAACAACAGCGGGGAGTCTCATTCTGTGGGCGACGTGGGCCGGGTGGAGATCCAGCACGACCTGCTGACCGCCCTCATGGGCCAGGCCCTGAGCATCAGCACCCTCACCAGCATCGCCGAGATCGCCCAGATCGTGGACGAGAACCTCACCAGCGACCTGAGCTACGGAGAGATGATGTGGTTCGGCGAGCGGTTCCTCCTGATGGACAAGGAGGGACTGCAGTTCCACATCATGCCGGGCGATGCCACCGGCTCTCTGTGGAGCTCCACTTACCAGAACTACCAGAGCTATGTCTTCGTCAACGACAGCGCTCTGCTGGACCTGGTGAACAACTACATGAACCCCTATACCACAGCCATCACGGCCGACATGCAGCATGTCATCCACGGCACCACCGTGGACAATCTGTCCGGCAGTCAGGACGCTGCTGTGGAATAAGTAACGATACACGGAACGGGGACGGCAAGCTGACCCCGGCAGAAAGGAAGATAGCATGACACCCAAAGAAATGGCACTGACCATGGCCAAGGCCCTGGACAGCAAGAAGGGCAAGGACATCCTGGTGCTGGAGACCGACGGTCTCACCACCCTGGCAGACTACTTTGTCCTGTGCTCCGGCTCCTCCGCCCCCCAGCTGAAGGCTCTGGGCGACGCAGCCGAGAAGAGCATGAAGGACAACGATATCCTGCCCCACCACATCGAGGGGCACCGCGGCGGCACCTGGATCCTCCAGGACTACGGCGACGTGGTGGTCCACCTGTTCTCGGAGGAGGCCCGGGAGTTCTACGACCTGGACCGCTTGTGGCAGGATGCCAAGGCAGTGGACTTAACAGAGATCCTCGCTCCCGGCGAATAAAGCAGGAGCACCGTTGGAGGGGCAAGCCCCTCGAGATAAAAACAGGAAAGCGTGATCAAGAGTGAAATACGAATTTAACCGCATCGAGAAGAAGTGGCAGGACCGCTGGGCCAAGGAGAACTGCTACCACGCCGAGACCGGCGGGGACAAGCCCAAGTTCTACGGCCTGGTGGAGTTCCCCTATCCCTCCGGCCAGGGCCTGCACGTGGGCCACGCCCGCCCCTAC
>CAYNZG010000136.1:0-4561 GCA_964401525.1 uncultured Ruminiclostridium sp. | reverse complement strand
GCCCCGACCAGATCAAGCACTTCCTGGAGTCCCCCCAGCGGGGCGAGACCCAGCCGGAGGACGGCCCCCGGGTCCCCGCCTCCAGCTACCTCCACCCCCCCGCCCTCCCGGACCTGGCCCGGAAGCAGGCCAGAAAGCTGGACCTAGACCTGAAGGAAGGCGTCTACATGTACTTCCCCGGTCCCCAGTACGAGACCCCCGCCGAGGTCCGCATGGCCCGGCTCTTAGGGGCCGACGCCGTGGGCATGTCCACCGCCCCCGAGGTCATCGTGGCCGGACACTGCGGGATGCAGGTCCTGGGCATCACGCTGGTGTCCAACATGGCTGCCGGAGTCCTGCCCCAGCCCCTCAGCGAGCAGGAAGTGCTGGACGCAGCGGCAGCCGCCCGGGAAAAGTTCTCCGGCCTGATCCTGTCCTGCCTGGAAGCGCTGTAAGGTGACGCCATGAAAAAGACTTTACTGCACAACTGCCGCGCCCTGCTTATGGACGAGGCCGGGTCTGTCCTGGACAACGCCTTCGTCCTGGTGGAGGACGACACCATCGTCTCCGTGGGGACCGTCCGCCCGGAAGGCCCCTTCGACCAGGAGATCGACTGCAGCGGCAACGTCCTGATGCCCGGTCTGGTGAACGCCCACACCCACATCCCCATGACCCTCCTGCGGGGCTACGGCGGCGGGTGTGACCTGCAGACCTGGCTGCACCAGTGGATCTTCCCCGCCGAGGCCAAGCTGGACGCGCGGGCTGTGGCCGCAGGCACCGGCCTGGGTCTGGCGGAGATGATCGCCAACGGCGTGACCACCATCGCCGACATGTATATGCAGACCCCCACCATCGCCCAGACCATTCTGGAGGCGGGCATCTCCGCCAACCTGTCCGTGGGCGGGGTCTACTTCGGTGCCCCGGAGGACTTCTCCCCCGACACCTGCGGCGACTGCCAGAACCAGATCCGCATGACGGAGCTGTGGCACAACGCCGGAAACGGCCAGATCCTCGTGGATGCCTCCATCCACGGAGAATACACCTCCAACGCCCTCCTGTGGCAATGGATGGCTAACTACGCCCAGAAGCGGTCCTTAGGGATGCACGTCCATGTGTCGGAGACCGAGGCCGAGCACCAGGCCAGCCTGGACCGAAACGGGGCCACCCCCATCCAGGCCCTGGACCGCTACGGAGTCTGGGACACCCGGGCCATCGCCGCCCACTGCGTCTGGACCACCCCGGAGGACTGGGACATCATGGCCAGCAAGGGCATCTCCTGCGTCCACAACCCCGTGTCCAACCTGAAGCTGGGCTCCGGCATCGCCCCCATCCCCACCATGCTGAAGGCCGGGGTGAACGTCGCCCTGGGCACCGACGGGGTCTCCTCCAACAACGCCACGGACCTCTTCAGCGAAATGAAGTTCGCCGCCACCCTGCACACCGGGGTGAGCCGGGATCCTCTGGCCATCCGCCCCATGGATGTGCTGCGCATGGCCACCTGCGACGGGGCCAAGGCTCTGGGGCGCAAGACCGGCCAGATCAAGGCCGGGTACACCGCTGACCTCATCCTGGTGGACTTCCACCGGCCCAACCTGACCCCCTGCCACTCGGTGGCCGACAACTTGGTCTACTCCGCCTCCGGCCGGGACGTAGTCATGACCATGGCCCGGGGCCGCGTCCTGTACAAGGACGGGATGTTCTTCACCCTGGACCTGGAAAAGATCCGCTACGAGGTGGAGCACTACGCCCTTCCCCTGCTGTTCAACTGAGATTTGGAGGATACCCATTTGAAACGCTCATCCCAAAAAAGCACCTTCTTCGGCGGCGCCGCCACCCTGGCCGCAGGCATCATCGTGGTCAAGCTCATCGGCGCGCTGTATAAGATCCCTCTGGGCCGTATCCTGGGCGACGTGGGCTTCGGCCACTTCAACAACGCCTATTCGGTCTTCAATCTGCTGCTGATGGTCTCCACCGCCGGTCTGCCGGTGGCCATGTCCAAGACCATCTCCGAGGCCAACGCCCTGGGCCGCCGGAACCAGGTGAACCGGGTCTTCCGGGTGTGCCTGATGACCTTCGTCATCTTAGGTGCCATCACCACGGCCATCATGTTCTTCGGGGCCCAGTCCCTGGCCAACCTCCAGGGCGACAGCATGGCTGCCCCCGCCATCCGGGCCATGTCTCTCACGGCCTTCTTCCTGTGCACTGTCTCGGCCTACCGGGGCTTCGCCCAGGGCCATTCCGACATGGTCCCCACGGCGGTCTCCCAGGTCATCGAGGCCGTGGCCAAGCTGGTGGTGGGCCTTCTGCTGGCCTGGTACCTGCTCCGCCTGGGCTTCGGCAGTGAGATCGCTTCCGCCGGTGCCATCTTCGGCGTGGCCGCCGGCAGCTTCGTCTCCCTCCTGTACCTGATGTTCCGCCACCACCGGCGGAACCGTCCGGGCCAGGCCCTCAGCGACGACCGGCCCCAGTCCCCCGGGGGCATCCTGAAGACTCTGCTGGTCATCGCAGTGCCCATCACCCTCAGCTCCTCTGTGGTGCCCATCACCACCTACATCGACACCATCCAGGTCCAGAACCTGCTGCAAAGCGCCCTGGGCTACAGCGAGGAGATGGCCGTGAGCCTCTACGGCTCCTACCAGAAGGCCGTGGCCATCTACAACCTGCCCTCCTCCTTCATGGTCTCTCTGACGGCCTGCATCGTCCCCGCCGTCTCCGCCGCCCTCACCACCAAGGATCACCTGGGTGCCGGGAAAGTGGCCGAGTCCGCCCTCCGCGTGGGTGCCATGCTGGCCATCCCCGCCGGTGTGGGCCTCACGGTCCTCAGCGGCCCGGTCATCCAGCTGCTCTATCCCGAGACCAATCAGGAGGTCGCCTCCGCCTGCATGGCTATCCTGGGCATGGCATCCATCTTCGTGTGCATCATGCTCCTGTGCAACGCCATCCTCCAGGCCAACGGCCGGGCCTCCCTGCCCATCTGGTTCATCGCCATCGGCAGCGCGCTGAAGTTAGCCGTGAACTTCTTCCTGGTCCAGCAGCCCTCCGCGGGCATCAAGGGCGCGCCCATCGGCACCTTCGTGTGCTTCTCCCTGGTGGCCGTGCTGGAGCTGGCCGCCATCAAGAAGGTCACGCCCTATCCCCCCAAGTACCGCCGGGTCTTTGTGAAGCCTCTCATCGCCTCCCTGGTGATGGGCGGGGCCGTCTGGGCCGTCTACGGCCTGCTGGCCGGTCACCTGGGCAACACCCTCAGCGTTGGCTGCTCCATCCTGGTGGGCGTGGTGATCTACGGCGCGCTGGTCATCCTCCTGAAGGCTGTGTCCAAGGATGACCTCTCCCTCATGCCTAAGGGCGACAAGCTGGCCAAGCTGCTGCGCATCCGGTAAGGGTCCGCTGCCCTGTCAAAAAGCTGGAAACCGAAATAAAAAACAACAAAACCCCATAGGGGCTTGTGGGAAAGGGAAAGCTATGATAAATTTTGAATACAAACCTGCCTACACCGTGGATGACCTGCGCCAGATCGTGCGCATCCTCCGGGCCCCCGGCGGCTGCCCCTGGGACATCGAGCAGACCCACGAAAGCATCCGCCGGAACTTCCTCGAGGAAGCCTACGAGGTGGCCGAGGCCATCGACGAGGGCAGCCCCGACCACATGAAGGAGGAGCTGGGCGATGTCCTGCTGCAGGTCCTCTTCCATGCCTCCATCGAGGAGGATGCCGGTCGGTTCAACTTAGACGATGTGGCCGACGGCATCTGCAAAAAGCTCATCTTCCGCCACCCCCATGTGTTCGCCCAGGAGCAGACTGACTCCGTGGACGAGGTCCTGGTCAACTGGGAAGCCCTCAAGCGCCAGGAGAAGGGGCAGAAGACCCACACCGACACCCTCAACAGCGTGGCCCGCACCCTGCCCGGCCTGTGGCGGGCGGAGAAGATCCAGTCCAAGGCCGAGAAGGCCGGATTCGAATGGCCCAACGTCCAGGCTGCCATGGGCAAGCTGGAGGAGGAGCTGGGCGAGCTGAAGGAAGCAGTCGAGCAAAACACCAATGTGAAAGAGGAACTGGGCGACCTGCTGTTCGCAGCGGTCAAGATCGCCCGGTTTTTCCAGATAGACGCCGAAGATGCCCTGGCCGGGACCTGCGAAAAATTCATTCGCCGGTTCTCCGGGGTGGAAGCGGCCGTCACCGCCCAAGGCAAGGCCATGACCGACCTGCCTGTGGACCAGCTCATGGTCCTGTGGAACCGGGAAAAGCACCCGGCCCGGGAGCAGAGCAAAGAAGAAGAATGAATAGAGAGAAAGGGAAATCAAAATGAACAAGACGGAACTGATCCTGAGCGTAGCCGAAGAGACCGGCTTCTCCCGCAAGAACGTGGAGATCGGCCTGAACGCCGCCATCAACCTGATCACCAAGGCCCTGGCCGAGGAAGAGAAAGTCCAGATCGTGGGCTTCGGCTCCTTCGAGACCAAGGCCCGCGCTGAGCGCATGGGCCGCAACCCCAAGACCGGCGAGGACATTCCCATCCCCGCCACCAAGGTCCCCACGTTCAAGGCCGGCAAGGCTCTGAAGGACACCGTGAATCAGTAAGTAACA
>CAYNZG010000135.1:0-4577 GCA_964401525.1 uncultured Ruminiclostridium sp. | reverse complement strand
CCATGATGAACTACTCCATCTCCGACACCGCTGAGTACGGCGAGTATGTCTCCGGCACCCGCGTCCTGCCCTATGAGCAGACCAAGGCCAACATGAAGGCTGTGCTGAACGACATCCAGGACGGCACCTTCGCCGGCAAGTGGATCGCCGAGAACAAGAACGGCCGTACCTTCTTCAACTCCAAGCGCGGCATCCTGGCTAAGCACCAGATGGAGACCGTCGGCGCAGAGCTGCGGAAGAACATGCTGTGGGGCGACGACGCTGACCCCGACACCGCTTCCAACTGATTTTAGTTCCATAAGCGCAAGCATCCCCTGTTCTCTCAGAGAACAGGGGATGTTTTTCGCCTTTTTTCGGTTCAAGCTGGGCGGCGGCCCCGGTACAGCTCGGCAAAGAGGGCACCCACCACGATGAGCAGACCGCCGAACCACTGGATGGGGGAGAGGACCTCGTGGAGCAGCAGGGCGGAGTAGACCACCGAGGACAGAGGCTCCAGATACCCGAAGATGGCCACCTGCTGGGCGGGGAGATGGCCGATGGAGGAGTAGTACAGGTAGCAGCCCAGGCCGGTGTTCAGCAGGCCCAGCATCAGGATGGGCAGCCAGTCCCCCGGCTGGATCTGCAGGGCGAAGCCCTGGGTGCAGCCTAAGTAGAGGGAGACGGTCAGTAGGCTGAAGAGGAGCTGGATGCAGGGGTTCTCCAGGCCGTGGATGTGTTCATTCTTCTTGGTGGACACCACCAGCACGGCGTACATCAGGCTGGCCAGCCCCGCGCAGACCAACCCGAAGAGGGGCTTGCCGTCCAGGGCGGCCTGGCCGTTCACCAGGACCACGCCGGTGAGGACGATGAGGAAGCCCAGGACCCTCCACCGGGTGAGCTTCTCCCGGAAGAAGAGGGGGGAGACCAGCATCACCAGCACGGGGCCGCAGTAGTAGGCCAGGGAGGCCAGGCTCACCCCCACCAGCTGATAGGCCTTGAACAGGAACAGGAAGAGGATGCCCTGGGCGCAGCCGGACAGGGCCAGGAAGGCGAAGTCCCGGGGATAGCGGTGGGCCGTCACCGGGGGCCGGAGGAGCAGGAACATCGCCGCCAGGGCGATGGCCCCCAGGAGCAGGCGGAGGAAGACGATCTCCTGGCTGCTGAGGGCGATGGCCGCGGCCCAGATGCCGTTGGAGCCAAAGAGCAGCAGGGAGAGGATATACTTTATAAAATGTGGGGAGCGCATGGCAGCAGGTCCTTTCTGTGTGGGTTTTAAGGATAGTGTATCACATCCCGGCAGAAAAGCAACCGCGGCGCGGCGGGGCTGGCAAAACCGGGGCGACCCCGGCGGATTTTTGGCAGTCTTCTCCGGCAGGTGCAAAGATTGCACGAAAAGCAGGGGGCAGAACGGGCGAAACTATGAAAAACAGTCAAAAGTAAAAAAGTTCAACGGTTATTCTTCCGGGACCTCTTGACATTTGGGGGGCAAAGTGCTATCTTAATTTTAGCACTCAGGGGAGTTGAGTGCTAACTTAGGCCGAAAGCCAAAGGAGGCCTGAAAGCATGGAACTGTCGGAGCGTAAAAAACAGATCCTCCGCGCGGTGGTCGAAAATTATATACAGACCGCGGAACCTGTTGGCTCCAAAGCGATCGTGGCCAGTGCGGGCATGAAGGTGTCCTCCGCCACCATCCGAAACGAGATGGCTGAGCTGGAGAACCTGGGCTATCTGGAGCAGCCCCACACCTCCGCCGGGCGGATCCCTTCCCCCAGCGGATACCGCCTCTATGTGAACGAGCTCATGGAGGAGCACCGGCTGACCATCCAGGAGACCCAGCGCATCAACGAGGCCCTGCACCTGAAGATCCGCCAGATGGACCAGGTGATGACCGAGGCCGGAAAGATCGTCTCCCAACTGACCAAATATCCCACCTTTGCCCTGACCACAGGGACCCGCAAGGCGGTCATCAACCGATACGACCTGCTGATGGTGGAGGACACCTCCTTCATCGCCGTCCTGATGACCGACACCCAGGTGGTGAAAAACAAGCTCTTCCGCCTGCCGTCGGAGGTGTCGGATCCCCAGCTCCAGCTGCTGGGCACCCTGCTGAACACCTCCTTCACCGGCAAGACCCTGGAGGAGCTGACCCCCGAGCTGGTCCGGGTCCGGGCCCACGCCGCCGGGGAGGCCTACAGCCTCATTAGCCTGGTGGTCTCCTTCGCCATGGAGGTCCTGGAGGAGCTGGAGAGCAGCGTGGTCCACACCGCCGGCATCCCCACCCTGCTGGCCCACCCGGAGTACCAGAGCCTGGAAAAGGCAGAGCCCCTTATGAACTACCTGGCGGAGATGGGCGACGACCTGCGCCTGCCGGTGATCCAGGGGGACAACGTGCGGATCCTCATCGGCCCGGAGAACGTGGCCGACGAGCTGAAGAACTCCAGCGTCGTCATGGCCAGCTATGACATCGGCGGCGGGATGCAGGGGGTCATCGGTGTGGTGGGTCCCACACGAATGAATTATGCAGATCTGGCGGCGCGCCTGTCCTACTTTGCGGAGGGCCTGTCCCGGATGTTTGGAAAGGGCGAGATCCCACCGCCCACCGGGGACGGCCCCGAGGACAGATAGTAATACGAGGTAAGCAAGGCTATGAGCAAGAAAGATATGGATCAAAACAAACCCGAGTCTCAGCAGGAGGAGGCAGAAGCCGCCGAGGAGACCGTGCAGAGCCCCGAGGAGGCCCTGCAGGCCGCCATCAAGGAGCAGGAGGACAAATACCTCCGGCTGCTGGCTGAGTACGACAACTACCGCAAGCGAAGCCAGAAGGAAAAGGAGCAGGCCTGGACCTCCGCCAAGGCGGACACCGCCAAGGAGTTCCTGCCGGTCTACGACAATCTGGAGCGCGCCCTGAAGCAGGAGACCGCCGACGAGGCCTATGCCAAGGGGGTCCAGATGATCATGACCCAGCTCAAGGGCGTGCTGGAAAAGCTGGGCATCCAGGAGATCCCCGCCCTGGGCGAGACCTTCGACCCCAACGTCCACAACGCCGTCATGCACATGGACGACGAGAGCCTGGGCGAGAACGTGGTGGCTGAGGTCTTCCAGGCCGGTTTCCAGATCGGCGATAAGGTCATCCGCCACGCCATGGTAAAAGTGGCAAACTAAAAAAACCAACGATTTTCATTCTTATAAACGTATAAATTCATCATTCCCTGTTCTGATAAGGAGGAACCAGTTATGTCTAAGATCATCGGTATCGACCTCGGTACGACCAACTCCTGCGTGTCCGTCATGGAGGGCGGCGAAGCCGTCGTCATCGCCAACGCAGAGGGCAACCGCACCACCCCTTCCATCGTGGCCTTCTCCAAGGATGGCGAGCGTATGGTGGGCCAGGTGGCAAAGCGTCAGGCTATCACCAACCCCGACCGCACCGTCATCTCCATCAAGCGTGAGATGGGTTCTAACTATAAGGTAAACATCGACAGCAAGGCCTACACTCCCCAGGAGATCTCCGCTATGATCCTCCAGAAGCTGAAGGCCGACGCAGAGGCCTATCTGGGCCAGACCGTCAGCGAGGCTGTCATCACCGTTCCCGCTTACTTCACCGACGCACAGCGTCAGGCCACCAAGGACGCAGGCCGCATCGCAGGTCTGGAGGTCAAGCGTATCATCAACGAGCCCACTGCCGCTGCTCTGGCTTACGGCGTGGACAAGGAGAACGACCAGAAGATCATGGTCTACGACCTGGGCGGCGGCACCTTCGACGTGTCCGTTCTGGAGATCGGCGACGGCGTCATCGAGGTCCTGGCTACCGCCGGCAACAACCGCCTGGGCGGCGACGACTTCGACAAGGCCATCATGGACTGGATGGTCGCTGAGTTCAAGAAGGCAGAGGGCATCGACCTGTCTGCCGACAAGGTGGCAGTGCAGCGCCTGAAGGAGGCCGCAGAGAAGGCTAAGATCGAGCTGTCCGGCGTGACCTCCACCGCCATCAACCTGCCCTATATCACCGCCGATGCCACCGGCCCCAAGCACCTGGACCTGACCCTGACCCGCGCAAAGTTCAACGAGCTGACCGCACACCTGGTGGAGGCCACCATGGGCCCCGTCCGTCAGGCTATGTCCGACGCAGGCCTGAACAACTCCGACCTGTCCAAGGTCCTGATGGTGGGCGGCTCCAGCCGTATCCCCGCTGTCCAGGAGGCCGTGAAGAAGCTCACCGGCCAGGAAGGCTTCAAGGGCATCAACCCCGATGAGTGCGTGGCCATGGGCGCAGCTCTCCAGGGCGGCGTTCTGGTGGGCGACGTGAAGGGCCTGCTGCTGCTGGACGTGACCCCCCTGTCCCTGGGCATCGAGACCATGGGCGGCATCAACACCAAGCTCATCGAGCGCAACACCACCATCCCTGCCAAGAAGAGCCAGATCTTCACCACCGCTGCGGACAACCAGACCTCCGTTGAGGTCCACGTCCTCCAGGGTGAGCGTGACATGGCACAGTATAACAAGACCCTGGGCCGCTTCAACCTGGACGGCATCGCTCCCGCCCGCCGCGGCGTGCCTCAGATCGAGGTCACCTTCGACATCGACGCCAACGGCATCGT
>CAYNZG010000134.1:0-4615 GCA_964401525.1 uncultured Ruminiclostridium sp. | reverse complement strand
GAGCGGCTGGCCGACACCGACGTAAAAGTGCTGGCCGGCGAGGAGTGCATCTTAGCTGCCGCCACCCTGCCGGAGGCCGACACCGTGGTCACGGCCCTGGTGGGTATCGCCGGGCTGGGACCGACCCTGGCCGCCATCGACTGCGGCAAGCGCATCGCCCTGGCCAACAAGGAGACCCTGGTCTGCGCCGGTCCGCTGGTCATGGCCCGGGCTCGGGAGAAGGGGGCGGAGATCGTCCCTGTGGACTCCGAGCACTCGGCTATCTTCCAGAGCCTGCAGGGCAGCAACCACGGGGAGATCCGGCGCATCCTGCTGACCGCCTCCGGCGGTCCCTTCTTCGGCTGGACCCGGAAGGAGCTGGAGAGCGTCACCCCCGAGCGGGCCCTCAAACACCCCAACTGGTCCATGGGGGCCAAGGTCACCATCGACTCGGCCACCCTTATGAACAAGGGCCTGGAATTTTTGGAGGCTATGGCCCTGTTTGACGTGCCCCCGGAACAGATCAAGATTCTGGTCCACCGGGAGAGCATAGTTCACTCAGCGGTGGAATACTGTGATAACAGCGTCATCGCCCAGTTAGGCAGCCCGGATATGCGGCTGCCCATCCAGTACGCCCTGTCCTGGCCGGAGCGGGTCCCCGGTCCCGCCCGGGAGCTGGACCTGTTCGACTGCGGCACCCTGACCTTTGCCCCGCCGGACCTGGAGACCTTCCGCTGCCTGTTCCTGGCCATCCGTTCGGCCAAGGAGGGCGGGACGGCTCCGGCCATCCTCAACGGGGCCAACGAGGTCGCCGTGGCCCGGTTCCTGGAGGGGCGGCTCTCCTTCCCTGGCATTGCCCAGGCCGTGGAGCACGCTCTGGACACGGTGCCCCGGGAGAAGGACCTGACCCTGGAGAACATCCGGCGGGCCGATGCCCTGGCCCGGGCGGCGGCCGAGCGGTTCTGCGCGGAGCACAGCCGCTGACCCTTTCCCATCCTGACCATTTGAGGTGATCCCTTGCTCTATATCATCATTGGTATCCTGCTGTTCGGTCTGCTCATCGCCGTCCACGAGGCCGGCCACTTCCTGGCCGCCAAGAAGTTAGATGTGCAGGTCAACGAATTCTCCATCGGCATGGGTCCTGCCCTGTGGACCCGGCAGAAGGGGGAGACCCTCTATGCCCTGCGGCTGTTCCCCGTCGGGGGCTACTGCGCCATGGAGGGCGAGGACGAGAAGAAGGAGGATCCCCGCTCCTTTTCCGCCAAGGCCCCCTGGAAGAAGATCATCATCCTGGTGGCCGGGTCCGCCAGCAACTTCGTGGTGGGCTTCCTGCTGGTGGCCCTGCTGTTCGTCTCCGCCGGGAGCTATACCGTGCCGGTGATCCGGGACTTCATGGAGGGCTTTCCCTGCGCGGGGGAGGAGGGCTTGCTGCCGGGGGACCGGATCCTGTCCGTGAACGGCAAGAAGGTGCGGGTCTACTCCGATGTGTCCGGCTATCTGACCGCTGTCGGCGGGGAGACCAAGGACCTGGTGGTGGAGCGAGACGGGGAAGAGATTATGCTGAACGACCTGCCCCTGACCCTGCGGGAGTACACCCTGGACGGGGAGACCGTCACCATGTACGGGATGTATTTTGCCGTGGAGGAGGCCACCTTCACCGGGGTGCTGACCCAAAGCTGGGACACCTGCCTGTACTTTGCCCGGTCGGTGTGGAGCAGCCTGGGCATGATGCTGAGGGGCCAGGTGGGCTTGCAGGATATGTCCGGCCCGGTGGGCATCGTGTCCTACCTGGGGCAGGCGGGCAGCCAAAGCAGCTCCGTGGCCGACGGCCTGCGGAACGTCTGCTATATCATCGGCCTCATCGCCGTGAACCTGGCCATCATGAATATGCTCCCCATCCCCGCCCTGGACGGGGGCAGGGTCTTTTTGCTGCTGGTGACGGAGGGCTGGTACCTCCTGACCGGCCGGACCATCGACCCGAAGTATGAATCCTATCTCAACGCGGGAGGATTCCTCCTGCTCATCCTGCTGATGGTCTTCGTGACCTTCAGCGACGTGATAAAGCTGGTGAATTGATCGATGACAAAGAAACTGTTCGTAGGCGGCGTCCCCCTGGGCGGGGGCGCGCCCGTTCCCATTCAGTCCATGACCAACACCCCCACAGAGGATGTGGAGGCTACCGTGGCCCAGATCCGCCGTCTGGCGGCGGCCGGATGCCAGATCGTCCGGGTGGCCGTGCCCACCATGGCGGCGGCCAAGGCCGTGGGGGCCATCAAGGAGCAGATCGACCTGCCCCTGGTGGTGGACATCCATTTCAACTACAAGCTGGCCCTTGAGTGCATCGAGGCCGGGGCGGACAAGGTCCGCATCAACCCCGGCAACATCGGGGAGCCGGAGCGGGTCCGGGCGGTGGCCAACGCCTGCGCCCGGCGGGGCATCCCCATCCGCATCGGGGTCAACGGTGGCTCTTTGGAGAAGCCCCTGTTGGCCAAGTACGGCGGGGTCACGCCCCAGGCCCTGGTGGACTCCGCCTTCGGCCATGTGGCCCTGCTGAACCGCTATGACTTTGACGACATCTGCATCTCCCTCAAGTCCTCCCATGTGCCCATCACCATGCAGGCCTATCAGCTCATGAGCCAGCAATCGGACTACCCCCTGCACCTGGGGGTCACCGAGGCCGGGACCGTGCGGATGGGCACCCTGAAATCCGCCGCAGGCATCGGCGGTCTGCTGGCCTTAGGCATCGGTGACACCCTGCGGGTGACCCTCACCGCCGACCCGGTGGAGGAGATCTACGCGGCCAAGGACATCCTGAAGGCCGTGGGCCTGCGCAAGGATGGCCCCGACCTCATCGCCTGTCCTACCTGCGGCCGCACGAAGATCGACCTCATCCCCCTGGCCCAGGCGGTGGAGGAGCGGCTGCGGTCCGTGGACAAGCCCATCACCGTGGCCGTGATGGGCTGCGTGGTCAACGGCCCCGGCGAGGCCTCCGCTGCCGACGTGGGCATTGCCGGGGGCAACGGCTTCGGCATCCTCTTCCGCCACGGCCAGGTGCTGAAAAAGGTCCCTCAGGAGGACCTGCTGGAGGAGCTGATGCAGCTCATCGACGAGATCCCTTGAACCAGATAGGAAGGAACACCCATGCCAGAGAAAAACCTGCCTTTTTTTGAATTGTTTTCCCTGTATCAGCCCGACTCGGCCCTCCGCGGGATTCTGGAGCCGTGGCTGGTCACCGGCGCGGTGATGGACGGCGCGGCCAGGACCATGGAGGCCCAGGTCCGCTGCCCGGCCCAGCCCGCGCCCGATTTGGTGCGCCGGGTGGAGGGCGACCTGGCCCGGCTCTATCGGCTGCACCGCATGGCTCTGACCGCCCAGGCTCCTGCCGCGCTGGAGGAAGAGGAGGAGGCCCCCTTCGTCTTTGACGAGGCCGCCCCGGCAGAGGAGGAGCCTCCCTTTGTCTTTACGGATGCGGATGCCCCGCCGGAGGAGCCGGACTTTGCCTGGGACCCGACTCCACCCATGGCTGAGCCTCCTGCGCCCGTGGAGCCGCCTCCTCCTCCGGCAGAGCCGCCCGCTCCTGTGGAGATGACTCCGCCCCCGGCAGAGCCGCCTGCCCCTGCGGAGCCGGGCCTCAGCCAGCAAGAGCAGGCCTTCCGCCAGACGGAGGCTCTGCGCCAGAAGGCCATGAAGGAGGCCATGGCCGCCCACGAGGCGGAGAAGGTCTTCTCGGCCAACCGGATCTTCGGCAGCCGCCAGATCAAGAAAAAGCCGGTGCCCATGAACACCCTGGAGCTGGACATGGGCATCGTGGTGGTGGAGGGCGACGTGTTCGCCGTGGAGCACCGGGAGCTGAAGAAGCGAAATGCCTGGGTCATCAGCTTTGATATCACCGACTACACCTCGTCCATCCGGGTCAGCGGCTTCATGCCCGGGGACGAGGGCCTACCCATCGTCAACGGAGTCAAGACGGGGCAGCACCTGAAGATCTCCGGCCGCCTGAACCTGAACCGCTTCGACAACGACATGGTCCTGGAACCCATGATCATCGAGACGGCGGAGAAGAAGGTCAAGAAGGACAACGCCCCGGAAAAGCGCGTGGAGCTGCACCTGCACACCCGGATGTCCCTGATGGATGCCCTCACCGAGACCAAGGACGCGGTGAAGCGGGCAATCGCCTGGGGGCACCCGGCCATCGCCATCACCGACCACGGCGTGGCCCAGTCCTTCCCCGATGCCTGGAACGCCGCCGGGGGCAAGATCAAGGCCCTCTTGGGCACGGAGGCCTATTACATCAACGACGTGGACGAGAAGCTGACCGTCCGGGGCAGCCTGGACCAGGACCTGGACGAGCCCATCGTCTGTTTCGACCTGGAGACCACCGGCCTCAGCCGCACCGAGGACCGCATCACCGAGATCGGCGCAGTGGTCCTGGAGAAGGGGGAGGTCAAGGAGCGGTTCCAGACCTTTGTGGATCCCCAGCGGCCCCTGCCCCCCAACATCGTCCAGCTCACAGGCATCACCGACGATATGCTGGTGGGCGCGCCCAGTCAGGAGGAGGCCATCCGGTCCTTCCTGGCGTTTGTGGACGGGCGGCCCCTGGCCGCCCACAACGCCGAGTTCGACATCGGCTTCATCC